>CAZDYB010000442.1:0-4292 GCA_964509045.1 uncultured Akkermansia sp. | reverse complement strand
GGGTGAAGACGTCTGGAGGAAGGGCATGGGGACGGCGAGTGGCACTCGCCGCTCCGTGGGGGTCAGGAGGGTTCGCGGAGGCCGAGGTGGTTGAGGCGTTCGCGGAGGGTGAATCGGGTGATGCCGAGCCATTTTGCGGCCTGGGTCTTGTTGCCGCCGGCCTGTTCCATGGTGATCTGGAACAGGACCCGCTCGGCTTCGTTCACCAGACGTTGATGGGCGTCGTCGGATCCGGTCTCACGGGCCTGGGTGAGGAAATGGCGGGCGAGGATTTCGAGTGCCGAGGTGGCGTCGGCGGTGGCGGGGCGTTCGGACTTGGCGAGGGTGGCGCGGACGTGATCGACGCTGACATGGCCGCGGCCGAGGAGGAGGAGTTGGCGGACGATGTTGGCGAGTTGCCGGACGTTGCCGGGCCAGGGTTGGGCCTGGAGGAGTTGGATGGCCTCGGCTGTGAAGGCGGGTTGACCGACGCCGAGTTCGCGGGCGAATCGGAGGCCGAGATGGTGGGTGAGGGCGGGGATGTCCTCGGGGCGTTGGCGGAGGGGTGGGAGGGTGATGGTGAACTGGCTGAGTCGATAGAAGAGGTCTTCGCGGAAGAGACGTTCGGTGAGCATCTCTTCGAGGTTGCGATGGGTGGCGGCGAGGATGCGGACATCGACGGGGAGGATCTCGTTGCCGCCGACGCGGGAGATGACGCGTTCCTGGAGGACGCGAAGGAGCTTGGCCTGGGTGGGAAGGGTGAGGTCGCCGATCTCGTCGAGGAAAACGGTGCCGCCCTGGGCCTGTTCGAATCGGCCGATGCGGCGTGCGACGGCGCCGGTGAAGGCGCCGCGTTCGTGTCCGAAGAGTTCGGATTCGAGGAGGGGTTCGGGGATGGCGGCGCAATTGACGGCGATGAAGGGGGCCTGGGCGCGGTGGCTGTGCTGGTAGAGGGCGCGGGCGACGAGTTCCTTGCCGGAACCGGTCTCGCCACGGATGAGGACATCGACGGGTTGTGCGGCGACGCGGCCGATTTCCTTGTAGATGTCGCGCATGGCGCGGCTTTGGCCGACGAGGGTGTCCTGGGCGGGGCTGCCTTCGCCGAGGCCGACGGGTTCGGCCATGAGGCGTCGGGTGGCGACGGCGCGTGCGGTGACGCCGAGGAGTTCCTCCATGTCGAGGGGTTTGAGGAGGTACTCGAAGGCGCCGTGTTTGGTGGCTTCGATGGCGGTTTCGGTGGAGCCGTGGGCGGTGATGAGGATGATGGGGAGCCGGGGTTGGGCGAGGTGAAGCTGGCGGATGATGTCGAGGCCGGAGGTGCCGGGGAGACGCCAGTCGGTGACGACGACGTCATGGCTGCCGGCGAGGGCGGCGGCGAGGCCGGCGGAGCCATCGGACTGGATCTCCACCTCATAACCTTCGGCGGCGAGGAGGCGACGGAGGGAGGAGGCGGCGCCGGGATCGTCCTCGATGAGGAGGAGGCGTGGGGAGGGTTGCACGGGAGGGGATCAGCTGACGGTGGCGGGGGTGGAGAGGATGCGGGAGGCGGGTCGGGACTCGGTGGGAGAGGCGACGAGGGGGAGATGGATGGTGAAGGTGGTGCCGCGATCGGGATGGGTCTGGTAGGAGAGGGTGCCGCCGTGTCCCTCGATGATGCGGACGCCGATGCTGAGGCCGAGACCGGTGCCACTGGGCTTGGTGGTGAAGAAGGGGTCGAAGAGGCGGCGCTGGACCTCCTCGGGGATGCCGGGGCCGGCATCGGAGACGGTGATGTCCATGACGGGGAGGGAGCGGCGACCGGAACGGAGTTGGCCGGGTTGGGCGCTGAGGGTGACGGCGGAGCCCGGCGGGGAGGCTTCGAGGGAATTGCGGACGAGATTGATGAGCACCTGCTTGAGTTGTTCGGGGTCGGCGGGGAACGGGGTGTCGTCGAGGTCACCGATCACGAGGCGGACGTTGCGTCGGGAGGTCTCGGGTTCGAGGAGTCGGGTGAGATCGCGGAAGAGGGTCCCGGCCTGGACGAGTTGCGGGCAGGGATCGCCGGGCCGGGAGAAGCGGAGGAAATCGTCGACGATCCGTTCGAGTCGGGAGATCTCGGAAGTGATGACGGAGGCGTCGACGTGTTCGTCGGAGCCGGGTTTGAGACAGCGTGAGAGGGTGAAGGCGCGGGCCTTGATGGAGGTGAGTGGGTTGCGGATCTCGTGGGCGACACCGGCGGCGAGGACGCCGAGGGAGGCGAGTTTCTCGCGGCGTTCGAGGGCGAGACGGGATTCGCGGAGGCTGGTGTGGAGCGGGGCGATGAGATCGTGCCAGACGAAGGCGCCGAGGCAGGCGATGAGGGAGAGGAGGGTGAGGAGTGAACCGATGGTGAAGCTGTGGAGGGCACTGACGGAGTCCTCGGCATCGACGAGGTAGGTGTTGAGGACGGAGCGATGGCTGTGTTCGAGCTCGGTGGCGAAGGCGAGGAGGGAGAGCGAGCCCGATTCGAGGCGGTCGATGAGCTGGACGGGTTCGAGTCGGGTTTCGGCATCCTGATGGGCGGCGAGGATCTCGTCGGCATCGGCTTCAAAGACGCGGAAGGCCTGCTGGATGCGGCCGAGGATGACGCGATCGGTATCTGAATGGGATTCGGCGGCGCGGGCATCGATCCACTGATGGAGGGCGGATCGGAGTTCCATGAAGCGGGCGCGTTCGTCGGCGCGGCCGGTGATGCCATAGCGGGCGAGGGCGTGGTTCACCTCGAGGACGCCGATCTTGTAGTGCTCGGCGAGGTCGAGGCCGTCGTCGAGGGTGGGGCCGAGGGCGGCGAGGCGACCGGTTTCGGCCCATGCGACCCAGGCGCGCCACCCGAGGAGGGCGGAGACGGCGAGGATGGCGGTGGCGAAGAGCGCGACGCGGCGCGGGAGATCCCACTTCACGAGGGGGAAAGTGCTGAAGCGGGGCCGGGTTGCAACCGTGGGTATGCGCGGCGAGGATGGGCGGGTGAAGTGGTCGATACTGTTGGGGCGTGTTTTCGGGGTGGAAGTGCGGTTGCACGTGACGTTCCTGTTGTTGATGGGTTTTTTCGGATGGGCGGCGTGGAAGGCGACGGGGACGTTGGTGGGGGCGTTGGAGGGGTTGATCTTCCATCTGGCGTTGTTCGGGTGCGTGTTGCTGCATGAGTTCGGACATGTGCTGATGGCAAGGCGGTTCGGGATCCGGACCAAGGACGTGACGTTGTTGCCGATCGGGGGAGTGGCGCGGTTGGAATCGACGGGGAACAACCCGAAGCAGGAGCTGTTGATCGCGTTGGCGGGGCCGGCGGTGAACGTGGTGATCGCGGCGTTGGCCTTTGCGTGGTGGTGGCTGGGGCCGGCCCGGGTGTCGGGGTTCAACTACGAGACGTTGCAGGGGAGTTTCCCGCTGGTCCTCATGGCGGCGAACCTGTTTCTGCTCGGGTTCAACCTGTTGCCGGCATTCCCGATGGATGGCGGGCGGGTGTTGCGGGCGTTGTTGTCGTGGAACGGCAACCGGGTGTGGGCGACGCGGGTGGCTGCGACCGTGGGTCGGGTGATGGCGGTGCTGTTCGCCCTGGCGGGATTGTTCCTGGTGAACCAACCGATGCTCCTGTTCATCGCGCTGTTCGTGTGGATCGGCGCGACCCAGGAGAGTGAGTCGGTGACGACGGACTCGTATCTGGCAGGTGTGCCGGTAAGGAAGACGATGCTGACGGAGTTCCGGTTGGTGTCGCCGTTCCACACCCTGGCGGAGGTGTCGGAGTGGGTGTTGGCGGGATTCCAGCATGACTTCCCGGTGGTGGCCCAGGGGGAGGTGCTGGGATTGATCCTGCGGGATGACCTGTTTGCGGCGCTGCGGGAGAAGGGTCCGGAAACGCTGGCGCGGGAGGTGATGCGCACGGAGTTCCTGGTGGCCACACCGGAGGAGCCGATCGACCGGCTGTTGCGGCGGGTCCAGGCGACGCCGGGAATGCCCATGACGATCCCGGTGCTGTCGGGCGGGATCCTGGTGGGGTTGGTGACGGCGGAGAACGTGGGGGAATACGTGATGATGGCGGCGGCGTTGCGCGGTGGGCGGCGGTGAGTCCGGGGGTGCCCCACGAAATCGGGAGATGACGTGGAAAGAAGATCGGGGCAGCGGTCGGAATAGGGATCAGGATCGGGATCGGGCGGATGTCTTCGTGTGTTGGGTGTGTTTCGTGGGGAAGAGCCACGAAGGTTTTCGGACCACGAAAAGCACGAACGGCACGAAAAGGAGGGGGTGGGGCGGCGAGTTGGACTCGCCGTTTTCATGGGCCGATTCCGATGCCGACACCG
>CAZDYB010000441.1:0-4318 GCA_964509045.1 uncultured Akkermansia sp. | reverse complement strand
TGAAGCTGCACAACCAGATCGGGGTCACGCGCGGACAGTTGGAGCAGGACGGAGCACGCCGGGTTTTTCCCAAGGCGCGATGAGGGGCGGTTGGTGATTCCCGCTGCGCCGTGGGAAGGGAGCGGCGACGTTGGGTCGCCGGAGGATCGAGGACGGCGAGGGGACCTCGACCGCTCCGTGGGAGATAGAGCGGCGCCCGCACCTCGCCGCTCCAAATAGGGGGGTAGGATCTTCTTCCCGATTGAAGGCTGACCCCGGGACGGCATGCTGGGCGGCACGATATGAACAAGATCGTCTCCTTCCTCCGACTGGAATTCCTTCCCACCAGCACGGATCTCGCCCTGCTTGTCCTGCGGGTTTGGATCGGGGGTTCGATGCTGGTGCTGCATGGCTGGGGCAAGCTGGCTGGTTTCAATCAGATGGCTTCCAAGTTTGCCGATCCGCTGGGGATTGGCGCCACGACGAGCGCGGCGTTGGCGGTGTTTGGGGAGGTGGGGTGTTCCATTCTTCTGATTCTCGGATTGTTCACCCGGTTCGCCGCGCTGGGTGGAGCGATCACCATGGGGGTGGCGTTCTTCATCGTACACAAGGCGCACCTGACCGGATCCAATTCCGGTGAGATGTCTTATCTCTATCTGGCCGGATATATCACCATCCTGCTGGCCGGGTCGGGTCGCCATGCGCTGGATGGCAAGGGAGGCGGGCGGAAGTCGGCGCCGGCTTCGGGCAAGAAGTAGTTCAGGCCCTTGGTTCGGGGTTGTCCGGAGGGGGTGGTTTGTGATGGGTTATCGGGACAACAACCAACGTCATGAGCCACGTACGATTGCTGGTCGGAACCCGTAAGGGAGCCTTCATCCTCACCTCCGATGCCGGGCGCGAGCATTGGTCGATCAGCGGCCCCCATTTTCCCGGATGGGAGATCTATCATTTGAAGGGTTCGCCTGTGAAACCGGACCGGATCTATGCCTCGCAGACGAGTGGTTGGTTCGGGCAGGTGATCCAGCGATCCGACGATGGAGGGCGGAGCTGGGAGGCGATGGGCAACCAGTTTGCCTATGACGGCGTGACCGGCACGCATCAGTGGTATGACGGCACGCAGCATCCGTGGGAGTTCAAGCGGGTGTGGCATCTGGAACCTTCCCTGGACGATCCGGACACGGTTTATGCGGGGGTTGAGGACGCGGCGTTGTTCCGGTCCACGGACGGGGGGCGATCGTGGCATGAGTTGCCGGGGTTGAGGAATCACGGCAAGGGACATCTTTGGCAACCGGGAGCCGGAGGCATGGGACTGCATACCATCGTGCTCGACCCGGTGAATCCCGGGCGCATGTATATCGCGATTTCAGCGGCCGGGGTGTTTCGTTCGGATGACGGTGGCCAGGGTTGGCGGCCGGTTACGCGCGGGTTGAAGTCCCTCTATGAATTGCCGGATCCAGACGCGGAGGTGGGGCATTGTGTCCACCGGCTGGCGATGCATCGGGCGCGGCCGGACACCTTGTTCATGCAGAAGCACTGGGATGTTCTGAGGACGGACGATGGCGGGGGACAGTGGCGTGAGGTCAGCGGCGATCTGCCGACCGACTTCGGATTTGCCATCGCGGTGCATGCGCATGAGCCGGACACGGTCTATGTGGTGCCGATCAAGAGTGATTCGGAGCATTACCCGCCGGATGGCCGGCTCCGGGTCTATAGGAGTCGGTCGGGTGGGGATGTGTGGGAGGCGTTGGGCGAGGGGCTGCCCCAGGAGCATTGCTATGTGAATGTGCTGCGAGGCGCGATGAGTGTGGATTCGATGCCTTCGTGCGGGATCTATTTCGGGACGACTGGCGGTCAGGTCTATGGTTCCCGCGATTCCGGCGACCACTGGAAGGCCATCGCCCGGGACCTTCCTGCGGTATTGTCGGTCGAAGCCCAGACCCTTCCATGATCCGGGTGGTCATTCCGGCGCCCCTTCGGATCCTGGCACGGGTTGAAGGGGAGGTGAGTGTTGCGGTGCGGGAACCGATCACGCTGGGTTCGGTGCTGGATGCATTGGAAGCCCGTCATCCGGTCCTGTGTGGAACGATCCGGGATCGGGTCACGCTGCGTCGCCGGCCCTTCATCCGGTTCTTCGCCTGTGAACAGGACCTGTCGCATCACGGCTGGGAAACCGGGTTGCCGGCGGAGATCCTGTCCGGGAAGGAACCCCTGTTGATCATCGGGGCGATGGCCGGGGGTTGATCAGCGGCGGATGTGTCCCCAGCCGAGGCTGGCCAGGGCGAGGAGGGTTCCGATTGCCAGCAGGCTTCCGGAGCCCGGTTCGGGAATCACCCATCGGGGAAGGTTCGGATTGGGTCCGCGAACCATGGCTGGAATGAACAAGGATTGGTCGCTGATGGCCCAGTCGCCATAGGTCCAGGGAGTATCGGCCAGGCCGAGGACCTTCTGGCGTTGATCGCCGAAGTCCACCCTCAGGACAGCGCCGGGTTTCGGGTCGAGTCGCAGGCCACCGCCGTAGCCATGCCGCAATTCGATCGGGGCACCGGTGACGGAGCCTGTGATGTGACCCTTTTCGAGGCGGAAGACAGGGGTTCCGTCATCCGATTCGCCGATCACGAGCCAGGAATCCTCCTCCAGGTTCAGGATCGTGCCGGAGGCCATGAGCATTTCGAGTCGGTCAGTGAAACCCACCGCGAAATCCTGGCCGGTCACGACTTCATATCCGATCGACACCTCGGTCCATTCGCCGGACTCGCCTGAGATCCGGACCCTGGGAGTGCCCTTGATCTGGGTGACCTTGGCGACGACGGCTTCGGGTGCGGAGCCTGCGGGTGCCGCGGCCTTGTCCTTGCCGCGCCGGAGCCAACCGCAGCCCGACAGGAGCGTGCAGCCCAGAAGAATGGCGATGAGTGGGCGGATGCGGTGGCTCATGGGATCTATCCCGATAAGCCAATCGGACGCGGCCTGGTCAAGCCTGGGTTGGTGAAAAAGCGAATGGGCTGACTGCTATTCCTCCAGATGGAAGCAAGGATCTTCCATGGGGACGGTATCAGTGCGGATCCGGAGCGGGGTGCCGAAGCGGCGGGAGACTGGCGTCGGCGGGTGCTCGTACTCGTACTCGGTCTGGTTTGCGCCCGCCGGGACGCGAGTACGAGTACGAGTACGATGAGGGAATCGCCAGGCCCCGGATCGAGACTGCCGGGCTCTTACCGGCCGCAGCAGGACTTGTACTTCTTGCCACTGCCGCAGGGGCAGGGGTCGTTGCGACCGACGCGTGGGGTGGCTCGGACGGGTTTGGCCTTGGACAAGGCGGCGGTGGCTTCGGAGACCATTTCGCTGCCTGGAACGGGGCCGGTGGGTTCGGGCAGGGGATCGGCGCCGCTGGTATCGCCTCCGAACAGGGCGCCGGACTGGTGGATCTGGAGCTTGGGCAGGTTCACGAGGAACTGCTCGAAGGCCATGAGGCTGGAGGCGCTGCGGAAGATGTTGTGACAGATCTCGGTCTTGATGTTGACCATGAGTTCGTCGAAGAGCTTGAAGGCTTCGCCCTTGTACTCGATGAGGGGATCGCGCTGGCCATAGGCGCGGAGGACGATTGAGCTGCGGAGTGAATCCATCGAGTACAGGTGTTCCTGCCAGAGCCGGTCGATGGCGGTGAGGATGGTGTATCGTTCGACGGAGGCGAGGGCCTCGGGTTTCTCGAAGCTGACCTTGAGGTCATAGGCATCGCGGATGGCCTTGCCGATGTGGCTGACGAGGGCGTACTGACCTTCCTTGAGGCCGTCGTAGAGGGAGCCGGCGACCGGAGCGTCCTTGCCGCCGCGGGCGACCTCGGGGAGTTCATCCTCGGCCATGCCGACGGGGAAGTTGAGGTTCACCCAGTCGGCGAGGCCGCGGAGGTTCCACTCAGCTGGATCGGTATCGGCGGAGGTGAATTCCTGGACCTTGGAGAGGATGACCTCCTCAAGGATGTCCATGAGTCGGTCGCGGACGTCATCGGAACGGATGATCTCATTGCGGAAGCCGTAGATGACCTCGCGTTGCTTGTTCATCACGTCGTCGTATTCGAGGACGCGTTTGCGGCCCTGGAAATGGTGTTGTTCGACGCGTTTCTGGGCCTGTTCGATGGAGCGGTTGAGCAGGGGATGCTCGAGTTCCTGACCTTCTTCCAGCCCCATCCGTTCCATGTATTTCGCGATCTTCTCGGATCCGAACATGCGCATGAGGTCGTCTTCGAGGGAGATGAAGAAGTGGGATGACCCGGGATCGCCCTGGCGTGAGCAACGGCCGCGGAGCTGGCGGTCGATGCGGCGGGATTCGTGGCGTTCGGTGCCGAGGA
>CAZDYB010000440.1:0-4323 GCA_964509045.1 uncultured Akkermansia sp. | reverse complement strand
GATGATGACCTTCCTGGCGCCTGCGGTGATGTGGCCCTTGGCCTTTTCGGCTTCGGTGAACAGGCCGGTCGACTCGATGACGATGTCGACATTGTGGGCCTTCCAGGGGAGATCGGCGGGGGTACGGGCGCTGACGACGTAGATATCCTGACCATTGACCACCAGGACATCGTCCTCGGCCTTGTCGGGGCTGGATTTGCGGGACGAGACCGTGCCGTTGAAGCGGCCCTGGGTGGAATCGTACTTGAGGAGGTAGGCGAGGTTGTCGGCGGGGACGAGGTCACCGACGGCGACGACATTGACTTCCTTGCCGACGAGACCCTGTTCGACGAGGGCGCGGAAAACGAGGCGGCCGATGCGGCCGAAACCATTGATAGCGACGTTCACTGGCATAATTTCGAATACTCTGAGGTTACTGCGGAAACCGGTGAGCGAGCCTACCGGCGGGGGCATGGGGGTCAACGGATTGTTTGGAGGAGCGGGTCAGGATTTGACACCCCAAGGGATTGTGGTGTAGCGGATAGGAGGCTACAGGCGGTGGGGCAATCGGGGCTGGTTTGCTGGCGAATGGGTTCCGGTGGGAGAGCGGTTGGGGTGAGGTTGTGAATTGCGGTTCAGGAGCGTTATGCGGTGTCCGAAGTGTGCCGGTCAGGAAGACCGGGTGATCGATTCCCGTTCCTCGAAGGAAGGGGCGACCATCCGTCGACGTCGCGAATGTCTGACCTGTGCGTATCGGTACACCACCTATGAGGAGATCGAGCACGAGCTGTTGACGGTGATCAAGCGGGACGGGCGCCGTGAACCGTTTTCGCGGGACAAGCTGGTCCAGGGGATGAAGCGGGCCTGTCAGAAGAGGCCGGTATCGGAGGAAGAGTTGGCCAACGCGGTGGAGCGGATTGTTGAGGGGGTGGCGGCGGACCACGAGCGTGAGGTGCCTGGGCAGGTGATCGGTGAGCGGGTGATGCGGGAGCTGAGGCGGCTGGATCCGGTGGCCTACATCCGGTTCGCGAGCATCTATCGGCAGTTCGAGGAGATTGCGGATTTCGTCGAGGAGGCGACGCGACTGGCATCGCAGCCGCTTCCTGACAAGCGACAGATGGAATTGCCCGTGGCCGCGGTGGCGACGGACGAGGCAAAGAAGAAGGAACGAGCATGATTGAAATGTGCCGGGACTGCATCTGGTTGTCGCAGGGGGATGGCGAGGCCATCCCGTGTTCGGTGGACGACCTGGTGTTCGAGGTGGTGGGGAGTGGATCGTCGCAGATCGGGCCGGAGGTGTTGCGGCATGCGGCGGCGGGAGTGCTCCATTATTTCAAGGAGGAGTTGGGCCGGATGCGGATCACGCTGGGGGAGTTTGCCGGGGCATTGGCGCGGGTGTTGACGGGGTTGGGGTACGTGGTGGAGGTGACGGGTGCGGACTATTCGAATGGATTGCCCGGGGCGAAACCGGGGTTGGTTCGAACGGCGGATTTGCGGGAGTTGGCCTGCGACGCCGGGAAGCTGGGTGAGTTGGAGTTTTTTCCCCGGTTGCACACGCTGTTGCGGGAGCAATTGGCGGATGCGCCACAGGCGGTGGAGTTCCTTGGGTTGCGGGGGGCGGTGAAGCAGTTGTTGGGGCGAAAGCATTGGAACAAGGATTGTCGGGAGTTGGAGGATCGGATCCTGGAATCCCTGCGATCCTGGTGGGCGCGTGAGAGTGGGAATCGGCCTGCGGCGTTGGTGGTGCGGTGACGGAGGGCTTGCCGAAGGCTGGGGACGGGCGTGGAATGCGCCCATGACCCTGTTTGAGAAGATTGCAATCCGTCAGATCCCGGCGGAGATCGTTTACGAAGATGACCGGGTGGTGGCGTTCCGGGACATCCAACCGAAGGCACCGGTGCATGTGCTGGTGGTTCCGCGGAAACCCATCTGTCGGATCGGTGAGGCGGGCCCGGACGACGCGGCGCTTCTGGGGCACCTGCTCCTGACGGCGGCCGAGGTGGCGCGGCGGTTGGGGGTCAACCAGACGGGATATCGGCTGGTGATCAACAACGGGGAAGACGGCGGTGAATCCGTTCCCCACCTGCACTGCCATCTTCTGGCAGGAAGGGCATTGGGATGGCCACCGGGCTGAATCCGCCTCCCGGATCAGCGCCTGCGGGTCAGGATTCGTCCTCGGCGGCCTGATCCCGACGTGCGCGCCAGAGCAGCCAGACCATTTCTTCGAAGAAGGCGCTGGTGCGGGGGTAGGTGACGAAGTCCTCGACGTGTTCGACCGGGGTGCCGATGCACAGGGTTTCGGCGCCTCGATTCAGGATGATGTGGGGAGCGATCTCGCGAAGTCGGCGGACCAGCAGCAGGAGGTTTTCGCCCGGGGAACGCCCGTTGAATTCGGGGCTGTGACGGAAATGGATGGAATGGAGGTCGGAGTTGAAGCGGACGGTGGCATCTCCGAAGACGAGCTCGAAATGCACCTGTTCGCCGTCGTATCCGACCGCGACCAGGCGCAGGCCGCGATAAGGCAACTCGGTGACATCCTCGCGGGCGTTGTAGACGCGGAGACAGTCGTCGGCGACCTGGATCCCGGTGAAGAAGGTGGCATCGGGAAGTCGCGGCAGATCCCGTTCGGCCACCAGTTCGACATCCACATTTTCGGAGGCCAGCGAGGCGGCGAGATGCTGGGCGTCATCTGCCGGCAGATCGCGGGCAAGAATCCCGAAGGCGTCATCCACCACGAACATGGCATCGGCGGAAGCCAGTGAATCACTGGAACGAAATGCGCGTTGGAGGGCCTCCACGGGAGGCGGGGCGATCGAGGTTTGCAACAGCGCGTAGGTCATGATGTTGATTCGGCGGGCGGAAGGGTCCCACAAACGCCGCGTTTTCATCCCCGCCCCAGCGCACGCTGTCAATCATCGCCTCCTTTTCCCCCCCACTTTGCCGTGTTGGCAACCGCAAGGTCAGATCGGGCAGAGGACGTCCAAGGCGCCCGGAATGATTTCGAACGAGGCGGGGAGGGTCCCGATATTGTCGCCTTCCACCTGGAATGGGGAGTGGCAGGGACCGGAGAGGGTGAAGCGGGCGGCCTGCTGATGGATGACACCGGAATGGTTGAGGAGACGTCCGCGTGCTGCCGCGAGGGTGGCCCGGGCGAGGGACAGGACGTTGGCCCGCACCAGCACCGCAAGATCGAGTTGGCCGTCGTCGAGCTGGGCCTTGGGGAACACCGGGAATCGGCCGCCATAGAACCGGCCATTGCCGACCAGGGCGAGTTGGCCGGAGACCGGTTCTGGGCCGCCCTCGATATGGATGACGGCGAGTGGGCTGCGAATGGCCTGGAGTCCGGCCCAGAGGTAGGCGCCGGGACCGATCCAGCGTTTGAGGGGGAGTTGGATCCGGGAGATGGCGAGGGCATCAAGGCCGGCCCCGGCCATCTGGATGAACCAGCGGGAACCGCCGGCATGGGTGGCGCGGGCGAGATCGATGCGTCGCCGATGACCGGCGCGAATCAGTTCCCAGCAATGGTCGATGTCGGGGGGCAGGTCGAGTTCCTTGGCGAAGACATTGACGGTGCCCAGGGGTATCACACCCAGGGACGGGCATTGGTGGTCGGGAAGTTGGGCGAGGCCATTGACGACTTCATTGACGGTGCCGTCGCCCCCCGCGGCGACCACGGCAGTGGCACCTTCCCGTGCGGCGGCCATGGCGAGGGAGGGAGCGGTGCCGGGGCCGGTGGTCGGGAAGAGCCGGATCCCGCCTGAGAGTCCGGCCAACTGACGTTGGAATCGGAGTGCGCGATCTCCGCCGGCGGAAGGATTGAAGATGACCGCGATCACACGGGGGGTGGCGCGGTGTGGGAATCACTGCTGCGGAACGACCAACCGATACTCCTGCGACCACTCGCTGTTGTAGGTCGGAGTCCCGAGTCTTGGTTGGAGGAAGTCGATGCGGAACCGGTAGGGCACATAGGTCCGGCCGGGAGCGATGGGCACGCGGGCTTCCCATCGGTTCACGGCGACCGGCACGCGGGTCATGGGATAGAGGATGCCATCGATGACGACCCAGGCTTTGACGTCCTCGGGTTTCACGCCGCGAAGGCCGGTGTCCCAGGTGAGTTCAAAGGGATAGGTCCGGTCCGCGGTCATCGGCAGGGTGCGCGGGGTCAGGTTTGAGACCGACGTGGGGGCGCAACCGGCGAGGGCCAGGGCGCCGAGCAGGGCCAGCGCGAGCGTTCGGACGTTCATTATCGTCATGGTTCCCGGCGACGGGTCGGATTGGCAAGGAGAACGACTGAATTCGGTGCGGGGGTTGGATTGGCAGGGGGGATGATCTGAGCCTAAAACC
>CAZDYB010000439.1:0-4329 GCA_964509045.1 uncultured Akkermansia sp. | reverse complement strand
GGGGATCTCGTGGCTCAATTTCTCGGAATGGAAGGTCCGTTCCGGTCGCGGCCCGACCAGGCTCATCTCACCCTTCAACACATTCCAGAACTGCGGCACCTCATCCAGGTTCCAACGCCGCATGAAACTCCCGATCGACAACACCCGCGGATCATCCCGCAACGTCGATTGGCTCAGGTGATCCGCCTTGTCCGCATCCAGCTTCATCGAACGGAGCTTCAACATGTCGAACGGACGCCCACGGCGACCCACCCGCTCCTGCCGAAAGAAGATCGGCCCCGGCGACTCCCGCCGGATCAGCCAACCCAGAATCGCAAAGATCGGCACTGCCAACGTCAGGCCGACCAAGGCTCCCACGATGTCCACCGTCCGCTTCACCGTCCGGTTGGTCAGCCGGTCCAGCGGTAGCCGCGACACGCCGAGGATGGGGACGCCCGATACCGTCTCCAGTTGGAGTCCGGAGATCAGGATCTGGAAGTAGCTCGGGACCAGCTTGAAATGGATACCCTTCCGCTCGCACTCGTTGGCCAATCCGATGATCACATCCCGGGGCAGTTCCAGATCACACAACACCACGATGTCCGCCGTCCGCCGGTCCAATACCGCCGCCATGTGCTCGAAATCGCCCAACCGAACCGCATTCGGTGGCGGAATCAGCGCGTCATGGTCCGGCGTCGGGATGAAACCCGTCACCCGATATGGTTGACGTTGATCCCGATGGATGGCGTTGAAGAGATCCGCCGCCTCACGGTTCCACCCGACCATCACCACGTTTTGCCGGAGGCGTCCGGCAAACCAGTCGCGACGCAGCAACCGGGCCAGGCAAAGTCGCCACACCAAAAGGCTTCCCAACGTGCACAGGTACGACAACGCCACATAGATCCGGGAAATCGGCGGATCGAACTTCAGAAACAGACTGATCCCCAGATACGCAAACAACCAGAACGTCGCCCCCTGCACGATCACCAACGTGGTTTCCCGCAGGTGCAGCAACCGACGCGCCTCATACAACCGCAAATACACGAAGGTCCCCACCAGAAAGACTCCCCCGAGCACGATCAATCCCAGGTAGCTCGACAGCACCCGGTTACGGCCCAGCGCCGCCTCCGACACCACCACATCGCCCAAAAACCGACCCCACGGCACCGCGCTCTGGAACCGAAGCCAATATCCCGCCAGCAATCCCAGCAGGACGATCACCGCGTCCCCCACCGCCGACAACATGACCGCCGTCTCCGGCGACAGGCTCCGCACACTGGATCTCGCCCCCGGCAATGGGGCCGGCAACGGATTCACCCGTTGCCCTGTCGTCACATCAGGTCCCACAGCTCCACCTTTCATCACCACGGACCTTTGTCCGCAGGGAGGATGCCATTCCACGGCTTGCGCCAGCGGGAACCAAAGTTTCAGGTGTCAGCTCCGGCCAACCGGAAACGACGATGCACAAGTAATGCTGTTCCATTGAGAAATGCCACGGAACCAACCCGGTCCGGGACCCGAAATACCCCGGGCTTGAGCCACCCGGAAACCAACGCACACCGAGACCCATGTCTGCCGGGAGAAACCCACGTGGAAAACTCCCCGCCTGAACAAGCTGGAAGCCCACGACGCGCGACCGTTGGCCTATCAGGCACGCAAGGCCCTGTCCATGCCGGATTCCCTTCCACCCTCACCAAGCGCGCATCTTGACACTGCCCCCGGACTGGAGCGGCGACGTTTGGTCGCCGGAACTGCATGGAAGGGAGAAGGCGGCCTGGGGACCGCAACCGACCGTTCGCGACCGCCCGGCAGGTTTTCTGGCGGGGGCAGTGTCGGAATGCACCCCCTCACCAACCCTGGCCAATCTTCCCCTGACATTGCATCTCCCCCCTCCCTTTACACACCCTCACCCCCCGCTGCATCCATCGCATCGTCCGTGAGCACCGACACATCACCCGCCTCGCCCACCGTTCCCGCGGTTCTCGTCGCCCGACCCGACACCGCCGGACTTCCGCTCGTCGCCCTACCCCTCCTTGACCGACTCCTCGTTGCCACCCATCGGGCCGGATTCAACCCCATCGTCATCGTCAGCGAACGTCCTCTTCCACCCCTACCCCGTTCCACAGCCTGGAACATCCCCTTCAGCGTCCTCCCCACCGTCCCACCCATCCAATCACCCACGCTCCTCGCCTCCACCGACCAACACCTCACCGCCGCCGATCTCCGCCAACTGCTTCAAGACAGCGGCCGGTTGGTCTCCATCCACGACATTCCCCTGCCTGCCGGCATCGTCACCACCACGCCAACCCAACCTTCCGGATCCGATCCCTGGTCCCATCTTCCCCATCGCAAAGCCGGTCCCGTCGCACGTCCCATCACCGATGCCCACTCTGCCCGCGAAGCCGGTGAAGCCCTCTGGGCTTCATTGAACAGCAACGTCGATGGCGCCGTGGATCGCTGGTTCAACCGCCCGGTCGGTCGACGTCTCCTCTCCCGCTGGCTCGTCCACACCGCCATCTCGCCCAATCAGATCTCCTGCTCCGCCACCCTCATCGGAGTCTTCGCCGGCCTCCTCTTCACCGGCGGTTCCCCCCGGATCGCCATCGCCGCGGCCCTCCTCTTCCAGATCTCCGCCATCATTGACTGCGTCGACGGCGATGTCGCCCGCGCCGTGTTCAAGGAATCCCCGCTTGGCAAGTGGCTCGACATCGTCGGGGACCAGGTCGTCCACGCCGCCATCTTCGGCGGCATCGCCATCGGTCTCTGGCGTTCCCAACCCGATGGCCCCCACCTCTGGCTCGGCGCCAGCGCCGTCCTCGGCGGCATCCTGTCCTTTCTCGTCGTCCTGCGCGGCCTGCGCGATCCCTCCCGCATCACTGGCCGACTCCAGACCCTCATCGACAAGGCCACCAATCGCGACTTCTCCGTCCTCGTCCTGATCCTCGCCCTGTTCGACCGTCTCGGATGGTTCCTCTGGCTCACCGCCATCGGCAGCCATGCCTTCTGGATCATCGCCCTCGCCATCCAGGCCACTTCACCAAGGCCGCCTTCAAGAACTCCATGAAACGCTGGCTGCAATGGCTCCTCTTCCTCGCCGGTCTCGGCCTGTTCGCCCTGTACCTCCACCGGGCCGGACTGGATGAAGTCCTCGCCGCCCTCCGCCAGATCGGGCCCGCCGCTCCGCTGATCCTCATCCCGTACTTCATCGTCTACCTCGTCGACGCCCTCGGCTGGCGTCTCTGCTTTCCCAAAGGACTTCCCATCGGCTTCCCCGCCTTCTGGCTCATCCGTTGGACCGGTGAATCCGTCAACAACGTCGTTCCCTCCGCCTATATCGGGGGTGAAGCCGTCAAGGTCCTCCTCCTCCGACGACACGGTATCGATCCCCGAGTGGCCACCGCTGCCGCCATCGTTTCCAAATCCGCCCAGACCCTCGCCCAACTCCTCTTCATCTGCGCCGGCTCCCTCCTTTTCCTCAAGCTCGCCCCCAACATTCCCGGACTCCGCCCCGGCCTCGGCGTCGTGCTGGGTGGCGGATTGGTCGCCGTGCTCCTCCTCTTCTGGATCCAGAAACGCGGTGTTTTCCTTACCCTCCAGAAGATCTTCACCTGGATCCGTTGGCAGCCCGGATGGCTGACCCGACGTCGCGAATCATTCCGAAACCTCGACCTCACCATCACCGGATTCTACAGCCAACACCGATCCCGTTTCCTCGCCAGCACCGCCGCCTATCTCACCGGTTGGACCCTCGACACCCTCGAGATCTGCGTCGTCGCCCATCTCCTCGGCCAACCCATCACCTGGAGCCAGGCCCTCGTCATCGAAGCCTTCGTCGGAGTCGCCAAGGTCCTTGGCATGTGGATTCCCGGCGCCCTCGGCGTCCAGGAAAGCGGCATCCTCTTCCTCGGTCGCGCCGTCGGACTTCCCGAACCGTTCTGCCTCGCCTACGCCCTCATCCGACGCGGCCGCGAAGCCCTCTACGCCGCCGCCGGCTGGCTCCTGCTCTACGCCCGCCACACCTCCCTTCGCGAACTCCGCTCCGAACAAGGCTGATCCGGAAGCTGATCTGGGCCAACCGGCAACTCCCGACTCACGAGAAAAGAAGCGCTCCCCTGCCGCGCCGCAGCGCGTATGCATGATGTTCGTTTCGAGCTTGAATAACCGCGTTGGATTCGGCTTTGAAGAAGGATCCGCCGAAGACGTTTTCGGTTCGGCACATGAACCGGATGGGCAAATTCGGTTTGTAGCCGGTGGAGGCAGGCAGAAACGTCACCACAGAGGACAGTAGAGTAGATAGGAAAGCACGGATTGAGAGGTCCGAGGACCCAACGTTGTCCGGCGATGCTGTCT
>CAZDYB010000438.1:0-4336 GCA_964509045.1 uncultured Akkermansia sp. | reverse complement strand
GGCGGCCTTCGATGAACTGGATGGTGACGGTTTCGAGGGCCTTGCGACGGCTGACACGCCGGCCCTGGAGGCGGAAATCCTCCTCGGCCATGGAGCGGCTGAAGTCGAGGCAGAGCATGATGTCGATGCCCTTGGAGGGATCGGGGGTATCGCCGCGCGGGGTTCTGGGGCGGGCGGCGGCGACGATGAGGAGGGCGAGGGGGAAGAGGATCCAGGCGGAGCGCCATTGCCGCGGGTGCCGGCGGGGTTGCCGGGAACGGGGTGGGATGGCGTGGAGGGAGGGAACGCGGATGGCGGGGAGCGGACCGCGGCGACCGAGCCACCAGGCGAGGACGGGCAGGATGGCGAGGGCGAGGAGCACCCACGGATGGAGGAAGGAAATGTTGCCGGGCAGCTTCATGCGGCGCCTTGGGGAGCGGGGCTGGGTGGAGGAGTGGAGGCGGCGGTCTGACGGATCACCTGTTCGGCGGTGTCGAGCAGGCCATCGAGCTCGGCGTCAGTGGCTGGGGCCTGGGCGAACTTGACGTCATCGCAGAGCTCGAGGAAGCGCGCGAGCGCCTGGCGTTGGCCAGGATCGAGTTCGGGTCGGGCGGCGGCTTCCTGGAGGAATTCGCGGGTGGTCTGGTAAAGGATGCGGAAGCGGTACCGGGCTTCGAGGTAGGAGCGGAGGATCTCGCTGACCTCGATGGCGAGGGGATAGGCGGCGGGGCGTGGTTGACGGGCGCGAAGTGCGGCGAGGCGGGCAAGGAAGGCGTCGGGGGGAACCACTGCCGGTGGCGTGGGAGGCGGTGGCGGGGCGGGCTGACGGAGGCGGCGGGAGAGCCAGACGGTGAGCAGGACGAAGAGGAGCAGGGCGAGCAGGGCACCGGCGATGATCCACGGATCCTGCCACCAGGGTGGAAGGGGGAGCAGGGTGAGATCCTCGATGACGTTGGTCCGGTTCATGGCGGGGGGTCAGGCGATCCGGCGACGGGCTGCGTGGTCGAGGAACTTTTGGACCGACTGCACCCAGGGCCGGTGGGTGAGGATGTCGAGGGTGGGGATACGGCCTTGTCGGAAGGTGGCGACGAGTTGCTGGCGGCGGAACTCGGCGGCGCGGGTCCAATGATCGCGGACTTCGGGATCGCCGGTATCGATCTCGACGACCTCGCCGGTTTCGGCGTCCTGGACGAGGGCCCAACCGACGTCGGGAAGTTCGAGTTCGCGTTGGTCGACGAGGCGGAGGGCGACGACCTCGTGCCGTTGGTTGGTGGCCTTGATGGCGCGGGTCCAGGAGGCTTCGTCGGTGTCGTGGAAATCCGAGAGGATGAAGACGAGGGCGGGCCGGTGGAGGAGGTTGTTGAGGAAGTGCAGGGCGGGAGTGATGGCGGTGCCGGAGCCCTTGGGAGTGGTGAAGAGGAGTTCGTGAAGGAGGCGGGTGACGTGCGGACGGGTCTTGCGGGGCGGGATGAAGCGTTCGACCCGGTCGGTGAACATCAGCAAACCGCACCGGTCACCGTCGCGGACGGCGGAGAAGGCGAGGGCACCGGCGAGGATGGCGGCGAGTTCGCGCTTTGTTTCGGCGCCATGCCCCTGGGCGAGGGCTTCGTCGGGAGCGGTGCCGAAATGGCCGCTGGCGGAGACATCGACGAGGAGCATGACGACGAGTTCGCGTTCCTCGACGTGCCGTTTGATGAACGGGCGGCGCAAACGGGCGGTGACATTCCAATCGATGCGCCGGACGTCATCGCCGGGGACGTATTCCCGGACATCGGCGAAGTCCATGCCGCGGCCCTTGAAGATCGAGTTCATGCGACCGCCGAGGAGTTGTTCGCTCACGAGACGGGAGCGGACCTCGACCTGGCGCAGGCGCTTGAGCCATTCGGCGGGGATCATGATGACGGGCGGAGGTTTCCCGGGTGGACGCGGGTGGCGTGGCGGCGGGTGGGGGAATGGGAGTTGCCCGGGAGCGGCATGGGAACCCGGGACGAGGGGGGAAGGTCGCTCACGGCACCTTCACCTTGGACAACAGGGTTTCGACGACCTTTTCGGTGGTGAACTCCTCGGCCTCGGCCTCGTAGGTGAGCAGGATCCGATGGCGCATCACATCGCGGGCGATGTGCTTGACGTCATCGGCGGTGACATGGGGCCGGCCGTTGAGGAGGGCGACGGCGCGTGCGGCGAGGGCGAGGTTGATGGTGGCGCGAGGGGAGGCGCCGATGCGGACGAGGCGTTTGAGTTCGGAGGCGACACCGACGCCGGCGGCGGCTTCGCGGGAGGCGATGACGAGGTTGACGATGTATTGGCGGATGAGGGGGTCGACGTGGATCTGGTTGACGAGGGCCTGGTAGGTGACGAGTTCGGCGGGGGAGACGACGGCGTCGAGGGTGAAGTTGGGTTTGGTGGTGGCCATGCGGTCGAGGATCTGGAGTTCCTCGGGACCGGACGGGTACCCGACGATCACCTTGAGCATGAACCGGTCCATCTGGGCCTCGGGAAGCGGGTAGGTGCCTTCCTGTTCGATGGGGTTCTGGGTGGCGAGGACGAGGAAGGGTTCCGGCAGCGGCCAGGTCTTGTCGCCGATGGTCACCTGACGTTCCTGCATGGCTTCGAGCAGGGCGGACTGGACCTTGGACGGGGCGCGGTTGATTTCGTCGGCCAGGACCAGGTTGGCGAAGATGGGGCCGGTCCGGGTGGTGTAGGTGCCCTGGACGGGGTCGTAGATGAGGGAGCCGGTGATGTCGCCGGGCAGGAGGTCGGGGGTGAACTGGATGCGGGAGAACTGGCAATGGGTGGCGCGGGCGAGGGCGGAGACGGAAGCGGTCTTGGCGAGGCCGGGAAGGCCCTCGAGGAGGATGTGACCGCGGGCGACGAGACCGACGAGGAGACGCTCGATGAGTTCGGTCTGGCCGACGATGACCTTGGCCATCTCGGTGCGGACCTTCTGGAGATGATCGGCGGCGGCGACGAGCTGGAGCTTCAATTCCGGGGAAGAGTTGGACATGGCAATGGCCGGCGGACCGGTGCTGGTTAGACAAGCAAGGGCGATGCCGACAAGTCGAGCCTTGGGGTGGGAAGAGTGATGGGTGGCCGAGAGTGTTGAAACACGGATGGGCACGGATGGGCTTCGACCCATGAACTGGAATCCTTTCGTGTGTTTCGTGAATCGTGGTGAGGACGCTGAGAGCCCGTCTGAAAACTCCGAGGGGTGCTGCGACGAGAGATTTGGCTGAAAGCCGAGGCGTGAGCGACGAGCATATCCGCAGTGATCTGTAAGGAGTGAACAACGAAGGATTTCAGCCAAAGATCCGTCGCCCGAAGGGTTCCTGCGCGGGAGGCTCCTGGATGAACCAGACATCAGTCGGCAAATGGGCTTCGCTGGCCATTCCAAGTTTGAATCGGATCTCCTGCGCAGGAACAGCACTCCTTGGAGTTTTCAGACGGGCTCTAAGATCAGGACGCACCTGGGTAGAGGTGGAAATACCAAAAACAGGGTGGTTTGGGACAGGCTCTGCCTACTCTCCAAGCCGGCCACCAGATCTCCCACAGCTCTCCAAAGTCCGGATCGCATCCCTCTTGCTGGGATTCCTAAAACTCACCGGGGGTTGGTTCCGAAAGTGGTGGTGCGGTCGTGCAGCCACTGAAAGTCCACGCTGTGGGGCACCCGCACCACCTCCGGCACCCCGCCATTAACGGTCAGCTTGGCCACCGTGGTTTCTTCCACCCATTTCCGTAGCTCCACATGGCCATCGACAAATCCCACCGGCGCCGTCCGACCATGGCGTACCCCTGGAAAATCGCTCCAATTGGCTGCGAACCCGCTCCCCGGCCAGTACACCTCGAACGAGCCGTCATCGAGGGTCCATGGATGTTGCTCGATGAACACCCACGCAGTGCTCGGGCTGAAGCGGTAGTAGTCGGTGATCTTGTGAAAGGAGAGGATATACTCGGTGTCGTTGACGAAATGACCGCCGATGGCGTAGTTCATCGCATAGCTTCGGATACGGTGGGGCGGTTTCTCCACCTGCCGGGTCATGCCGCTACGGTCGGCGGGACAGCGATAGGTCGGTGCGGCCTGGACATAGGGAGTGATCTTGCCGGGTCCCGGCGCCAGCATATAGGCGACGTTGGTCTTCTGTTCGTTCCATTCGGCTCGTCCGCGGTAACCCATCCAACCGGAGACCCAGCCGGGATTGAACTGGTGTTGACCAGCGCTGATGCCCCGGGCATGGGGCGAAAGACTGCCGTTGTTGTCCACATGATACAGGGTCCAACCCAGCATCAGTTGTCGGACATTGTTGAGACAGACCACCCGATGCGCCCGGTCCCGCGCGCGGCCGAGCGCTGGCAGCAGCAA
>CAZDYB010000437.1:1287-4349 GCA_964509045.1 uncultured Akkermansia sp. | reverse complement strand
GGGTCTGCAACAAGGGGGGAGCGTCCGCCAGCACCTGGGCCCCTTTGTCGGTCACTTTGGATCCTACACCATCACCCCGCAGGATCTCCAGGGGGTGCAACTGTACCGCCTGGGGTTGGGGCTGGCGGCCCTGGCTCTGGCCCTCGCCACCGGCCTCAGCTTTGTCCCCAGCCCCGGTCACCTAGTGGCCATTGATTTCTGCTATGGTCTGGGTTGGCTGGCCCTGGGCCTCAGCTTGGCCACCATTCACATCTACATGGTGAGCCTGCACCGACTATTACAGGGGTTTTGGTTGGTGGGGGGGGGTGGGATGGCACGGTGGCGGTGCCCCTTCAGGGCCCGGATCCGGGGGGTGGAACAACCCAGGGCATCGGTCGCCGAGTTCCCTCAGCCCTGGGCTGGATTCCGGGTCCCCGTTGGGGACGCAGTGACCTCAGACCTGGATTGGGATCCCGGGTCCCGGTTGGGGACCCATGTCAGGCCGGGAATAGAATGGAGTCTCGCAACCTCGACTGCCACGGGGGGTGGATCACCACCAGAACGAAGGATCGCCTGAGGTCCGGACGAGCATCTGACGGAAGGGAGTCCAGGCGGCGTGACCGTCGAGGAACAGCAGGTTGCCGCCTGCGGGCAGGATCCCGTTGAGATGGGCGGTCTGATGACCGCGCCAACCGCCATCGATCCGGGTGTAGCGATTGCGGGCGCGGTCAGTGCCGTTGGAGCCGATGGAGATGGTGGCGTCGGCGATGATCACGCGTTCGGAGGGACCGGGATTCACTTCACGTCCGCCGATGTTCCAGGAGCGGGGGTTGAGGGATTCGGTCATGTTGGTGCGATGGATGCGGCCGGCGCCCTCGAAGGCGAAGGCGTAGCCGGCGACGCGATAACCGGTTTCTGCCCGGGTGAGTTCGTTGGTGGAATCGGTGGTGAACCGCCAGAGCTCATCATTGTTCTGCTTACCGAAGGCGGGGCAGTAGAGGATGTTCCTGGTCCCGCCATTCTTGACGATGGCATTGGCGGCGCGTGCGGGGATGTCCCAGGGCCAGGCGGCGCCGGAGCAATCGGGGAAGCGATCCTTGTTGTCATGGGCGTACATGATGGAGGCGATGCCGAGTTGCTTGAGGTTGCTGGCGCACCGGATGGCGATGGCCTTGGACTTGGCCTTGCTGAGGGCGGGCAGGAGCATGCCGGCGAGGATGGCGATGATGGCGATCACCACGAGGAGTTCGATGAGGGTGAAAGCCCGGGACGCCGGGTTGCGGGAGGATGCAGGCAGGTTCATAGGATCAATCTTTCGCCAGAGGCGTGGTGGTGATGTTGATCAAGCTGCCTTGGGAAAGGCAGATCGACCATGAGGACTTGCGGATAATTGATTGAGCAATTTGCCCGGCCAGAAGCCGGCCTTCGCGCTTTTGGAACAGCCAATGAAACACACCGCGCCGATCCGCAGGCGCATCGGGGATCGACCCCGGACAGCGGTTGGGCTCGACTGACGCGGTGACGACACGCCTTCCGGTGCATCCGGAGTTTGTGGGACCCCATCACGTCGGGATCGGTGACGGACGCCGGGCTTATTTTGGCGGCAGCGATTACTTCCGCCTTTCGTGGGATCGGGCGGTGGTGAAACGGATGGCCCGGGTGCTGGGTCGGGGCGGGGTGGATGTGGCGGCGTCGCGGGTCACCTCAGGAAACCTGGCGGTCTATGGCGAGGCGGAGCGCGCCCTGGGGGAATGGATGGGGCCGGGATGTGCGGTGCTGACGACGTGCGGGTACACGGCGCCGTTGGTGGCCGCCCAGGCACTGGCTTCGAGATGCGACGGGGTTGTTGTGGCGGCGGGGGGACATCCGTGCCTGTCCGATGCCGCGGCGGGGAGTGGATTGCCGGTGGCGTCGGGAGTGGCGTCGGGGAATCTGGTTGCGGAATTGAGCGACCGGGGCTGGAGCCGGCCGTTGGTGATGATGGATGGGTTGGGTGCGTTGACGGGACGCGTGCCGGATCTGGGCAGTTGGCTTGATGTGTTGCCCCGTGCCGGTTGGCTGTTGCTGGACGATGCCCATGGCGTGGGGACATTGGGCGATCGGGGCCGGGGTGTGATGGAACTGTTGGGTTGTCGGGATCGGCGTGTGGTCCAGGCGTTCACGTTGAGCAAGGCATTCGGTCTCCACGGCGGAGTGGTGGCTGGACCGTCGTGGCTGGCCGGCGCGGTGTGGTCGGGAAGTCGGGCGGCCCGGGCAAGCACGCCCATCCCACCCGCCCATGCTGCGGCCATTCCATGCGTGATCGGGTTGTTGGCGCGGCACGGCGCGGAATGGAGGGAACGGCTGGGGCAACATCGGGGACTGGTGCGGGCTGCGTTGAGTGGATTGGAGGGGGCGGAACGTCGTGACCATGCGGGACCGGTCTTTGGTGTGGTACCGGTCGATGCCCGGCGCGCCGGGAAGTTGGAACGGGCGTTGATCACTGCCGGGATCCAACCGCCCTTCATCCGGTATCCCGGGGGGCCGGTCGGGGGACTGTTCCGCTTCGCGTTGTCGGCGACTCATCCGACGACCTTGGTCCGACGTCTGGCGACGACCCTGGAAGCAGTCTGTGGGCGGGATCCGACGGGTTATCGATGGATGTGAAGGGTGGATTGGCGCCGCTCCGGCCGACTTGGTTCAGGGCCGGTCCGCCGCCCACACCATCTCCACCACCGGAACTTCCCAGGCGGTGGCCTGGATCCGGATTCCAAGGGATTCCTCATCGCCGGGAACCCGGTGGACCAGGGCCCGGACCCGGATCTCCGCGATGGATTCCAATCGCGGTTCCCACGTCCGGGACGCAGCCGCAGACAATCTCGCCACCTTGTTGCCGGACGCATCCAACAAGACCACCGCCGTGCCGGATCCCGTCGGCATCCGTAGCGCCGTCAATCGGTCACCCGGACGCAGTGCCCTGAGATGTCGATGGATCGGGGCATCATCCGGCGCCATGCCGGCGTAGCTGATGAACAGGCAGTCCAGCCCCAGCACCTCGTAGGTCCGCCCGCGGATTGCGGGATCCGCCTTCACTGGTGCTGCCT
>CAZDYB010000437.1:0-1187 GCA_964509045.1 uncultured Akkermansia sp. | reverse complement strand
GCATCCCGTCGCATCTCCACCAGCGCTTCGCGCAGGAATTGACCCAGTTCCATCGCCGGCATGGCTGCCTCTCCCACTTCATCCTTCCAGGCGGCGATCAGCGTTGTGAGCAATGTGATCCAGGGATTGCCCGGACCCGCCGCAGCCCTGGAACCTTCGAGCAATGCCTCCAGTTCGGGAATCGTGAACCGTTGGCGTGCCCGGGCTTCGACCTGCTTCAGGAACGCGTGGATCTCGCGGATCTTCAGCAGGCTGGGCCAGCCCCGTCGATCTGCGCGCCAGCGCACCGGGACGCCTTCCCGTTCCAGCACCGCACGCACCAGGGAGAGGTCCCGATGTTCCCGGGACAACACCGCGTGGTCGGACCACTTCACCGACGCCATCGACTGCTTCCTCCGGATCTCGCCGAGCACCGTTTCCGCCTGGTGCAAGGCGTCCGTCACCCCGATCACCTGCACCCGGCCCCGGGTCAGTGCGTCGGACAATTCCAGTTCTCCTCCCGCCGGCAACGGAGCCCGGTGTCGGTCGATCCGGATCGGATGTCCGCCCTTCATGCGATCGGTGTTGACCGCGATCACGGCGTTGGCGGCATCGATGATCCTCCGCGAGGAACGGTAATTCTCGACGAGGTAATGGAGCGTGGCGTCGTAGTCCTTCTGGAAGCGTCGGATGAACTCCACGTTCGCGCCGCGGAACTGGTAGATGCTCTGGTCGTCGTCACCGACTGCCAGGATGGACAATTTCTGGTCCGGATCCTCCAGCGTGCGCCCCGCCAGGGCGGCAATCATCCCGTACTGCCCCTCATCGATGTCCTGATATTCGTCCACCAGGATGTGTTCGAAGCCGGCCAGCAACCGGTCCCGGATCTCGTCGGCTTCCACACCCGCAGGAACCCGTTCCTCCCGCAGCAGCGCGGTGGCGTCCGCGATCAGCTTCCCGAAATCAATCGTTTCGGAAGTCGGCCCGGACTGGCCGAGGGAACGTCCGAGCAACCGCAACGCCAGGCTGTGATAGGTCAGGATCGTCACGCCGCGTGCATCCCCGCCCACCAACCCGACCAGGCGCCGGCGCAGTTCCATCGCGGCAACGCGGTTGAAGCAGCATACCAGGATGGAACGTGCGCGCACCCGGTGCACCCGCAGGAGGTAGGCGGTGCGATGAACCACGACCCGGGTCTTGCCCGAGCC
>CAZDYB010000436.1:0-4351 GCA_964509045.1 uncultured Akkermansia sp. | reverse complement strand
GTGCCGTTGGAATCGGTTTCGCAATCCTCCTGCATGATGACGGCGTCGGCGCCGGGCGGGATGGGTGCTCCGGTGAAGATGCGGACGGCCTGGCCAGACTGTAGCGCGGGTGGTGTGGGTTGACCGGCGGCGGATTCACCGGCGATCCGGAGGATGGCGGGCAAGGGGGTGGTATCGGCGGCACGGACCGCATAGCCATCGACGGCGGAATTGTCGAACGGCGGCAGGGCGAGGGGACAGGTGAGATCGGAGGCCAGGAAGCGCGGGGCGGGGGCGGGGCGCGGTCCGCTGGGATTGAGGAGTGGGAACGGGACCGATGGATTGGGTTTGAGACCGGCGAGGAGACGGGCCAGGGCTTCTTCGAGGGAGATCATGGGAGACGGGGGCGGTGGACAGTGAGCGGCATGCGGGGGGCGGGGGTCAGGATTCGGCGCGGGGATCCAGGGCATCGCGGAGGCCGTCGCCGAGGTGATGAAGGGCGAGGAGGAGGGTGGCGAGGAGACCGGCGGGAAAGATGAGGAGCCACCAGCGGACGAGGAGGGGATTGAGTTGGCGTGCGCCGTCCTCAATGAGGGTGCCGAGGGAGGCATCGGGTGGACGGATGCCGAGGCCGAGGAAGCTGAGGAAGGATTCGTAGAGGATGACGGACGGGACGGTGAGGGTGGCGTAGACGATGACGACGCCGGTGACGTTGGGGAGGAGGTGGCGGGCGAGGATGTGGAGGGGAGGGGCGCCGAGGACGCGGGAGGCGAGGATGAAGGGGCGGTGTCGGAGGGAGAGGACCTGGCCGCGGACGATGCGGGCCATGTTGAGCCAGGAGACGGCGCCGAGACAGGCGAAGAGGAGGAGGAGTCGGACGGAGGGGGCGAGGCCGGGGGCGTGTTGCTGGATCCAACCGATGAGGGTGCCTTCGGTGAGGACGATCACCAGCATGACGAAGATGATGTTGGGCAGGGCGTAAAGGATGTCGACGCAACGCATCATGAAGGCGTCGGGACGTCCGCCGGCATAGGCGGCGACGAGTCCCCAGGCGACGCCGATGAGGACGGAGACGGCGGCGCCGGTGAGGCCGACGAGGAGGGAGATGCGGGTGCCGACGAGGGTGCGGGTGAGGACGTCGCGGCCATGGATGTCGGTGCCGAACCAGTATCGGGCATTGGGCGGGGCGAAGGGGGAATCGGATCCGGCGTTGGGATCGTGGGGTGAGAGGGCGGGTCCGACGAGGGTGGCGAGGAGGACGAGGGCCAGGATGAACGCGGCGAGGGTGGCGGGACGGTTGAGGAGGAACCGGCGCCAGGCGCGACGGGCGGGGCTGGGTGCGGCATCAGGCATGACGGACACGGGGATCGAGCCATCGATAGGCGAGGTCGGTGGCGAAGTTGAGGACGAGGAGCAGGGAGGAATAGACGATGACGAGACCGACCATGAGGGGGTAGTCGCGACTGAAGAAGCTGTTGATGAAGAAGGCGCCGGTGCCGGGGATCTGGAAGACCTTTTCGATGACGAAGGATCCGGTCATGAGGTCGGCGAGCATGGGTCCGCAGAAGGAGACGACGGGCAGGAGGGAGGGGCGGAGGGCGTGTCGGAGGAGGAGTTGGAACTCGCCGAGACCCTTGGCACGTGCGGTGAGGATGAACGGGGCGCGCAGGGTTTCTGAAAGGCCTTCGCGGAGGAGTCGGGAAATGCGGGCGGCGAAGTACAGGCCGAGGGCGAAGGTGGGCAGGACGACCTGGGCGGGGGAACCCCAGAGCGCGACGGGGAACCATCCGAGACGAAGCCCGAACACGAGGACCAGGAGCGGAGCGATGACGAAGGTGGGGACGCAGACGCCAAGGAGGACGAGGAAGCTTCCGGCCCAGTCGGGCCAGCGTCCCCGATGGACGGCGCCGAGGAAACCGACGGGGATGCCGATGCCGAGGGCGGTGCCGAAGGCGAGACAACCGAGGGTGAGGGAGACAGGGAGGGCCTGTGCGAGGATGTCGTTGACGGAGTGATGCCGGTACTTGAAGGAGGGCCCGAGATCGCCCTGGGCGAGGCCGGAGAGGAAGCGCAGGTATTGGCGCCAGAGGGGTTCATCGAGGTGATACCTGGCGAGGAGCGCGGCCTCGACCTCCTTGGACGCGGGGGCGCGTTCGCGGTCGAAGGGGCCGCCTGGTGCGACGCGCAGGAGGAAGAAGGCGAGGGTGGCAACGATCCAGACCAGGACAGGGATGAAGAGGAGGCGTTTCATCGGCGGACCGGGCGGCGTTCACGGGCCATGGCCCAGAACGGGTGTTCGTCGAGGAGATTGCCGTGGACACCGGAGACGCGGTTGGTGTCGAGGGCATAGAACCCGACATAGGAATAGAGCGGGATGATGGGGACGCCCTGGCGGAGGAGTCGGGTTTCGGCGGTGCGAAGGAGGTCGAAGCGGCGGACGGGATCGAGGGTGGAATTGGCCTCGTTCAGGAGTCGGTCGTAGTCGGGATCCTTCCATCCGGTGCGATTGTTGCCGCCGCTGGAGAGGAAGAGATCGAGGAAGGTGTTGGGATCGTTGTAATCGCCGATCCAGGAGCTGCGCATCAGGTCGTAGTCGAGCTTCGACATGTTGTTGAGGTAGGACTTCCATTCGAGGGGCCTGAGTTCGATGCGGACGCCGAGGGTGTCGCGAAGGGTCTGCTGGAATTCGACGGCGATGTTCTCGTGGAGCTTGGTTTCGGCATTGAAGGAGTACTCCAGTACGGGGAATCCACGGCCCCCGGGAAATCCGGCCTCGGCGAGCAGTTGACGGGCGCGGTCGACATCCGGTTCGAGACCGGCGGGCGGTTGATAACCACCGGTGCCGGCCGGGACCAGGTGGGTGATGGGCCGTTCACCCATGCGGGTGATGCGCGAGACGATGCGGTCGCGTTGGACGACGCGGGCGAAGGCTTCACGGACACGGGGATCGTCGAGGGGTTTGCGGGTGCAATTCAGCCGGATGAAGTAGGAGCCGAGATAGTCGTATCGATGGAAATCGGGACGGCGCGCGAGGGCGTCGGCGAGTTCGGTGGGGAACATGTCCTTGTCGATGACGAAGTCGACGTCGCCGGACAGGTAGAGGTTGAGGGCGGTGTGGGCGGAATCGCCGGCGAGGACATCGATGGTGGTGGAGCGGACGTTGGCGGCGTCCCAGTAGTGGGGGTTGCGACGGAGCCGGATCCGGTCGTTGACGCGCCAGGATTCAAGGGTGTAGGGGCCGCTGCACGGGAGTGGGGAGGAGCGGATCCAATGGTCGCCGTGCTGTTCGATGGCGGTACGGGGGACGACGGCGAAGACGCGGGAGGCGAGGAGTTCGAGGAAGAAGGGGGTGGGATTGACGAGTCGGACGACGACGGTGCGGGGGTCGGGGGCGGAGGCACCGAGACGGGTGAGGTCCCGTTCGGTGCCGGTGCAGATGGCTTCGCCGTTCACCACATAGAAATACTGGCTGGCGTAGTCGGCGGCCGTGCGGGGATCGATGGCGCGTTGCCAGGACCAGACGACGTCGTGGGCAGTGATGGGAGCGCCGGTGGACCAGGCGGCGTTGGAGCGGATGGTGAAGGTGTAGGTGTGACCGTCAGGACTGATCTGCCAACGTTCGGCGAGACCGGGAATGGCGAGGCTGGTGACGGGATCGAATCGGGTCAGGCCTTCGAACAGGGCTGAACCGATCCGGCCATCGGCCTGACCGGTGAGGAGGTGGGGATCGATGGTTTCCGGTTCGCGACCGTTGTGGAGCACCAGATCAGCCGGGGGTCGTGGGTGACAGGCAGTGAGGAGGAAACCGAGGAAGAGGAGGGGAAGCAGGAAGAAAAAAGCCCCGGGTCGTTGGACCGGGGCTGGAGGGATGGGCGCCGGGAGGCGCATGGAAGGCAGCCTGGGGATCAGGGTGTCGGGAGGGTGAGGGGAACGGTGCTGGTGGCGCTCGCGGGAGCGAGCGGTGCCGGGGTGGAGATGCCGGGCAACGCGGCGGGAGCAGCGGCGGCGGGAGCCTGGGTGACGAGTTCCTTCACGCGGTTGGGCCGTGACTTGACCATCTGGGAGGTGAGCACGGTGATGATGAGGCAGAGGAGGAGGAAGGCGGTGGCAGCCCAGCGGGTGAGCTGGGTAAGGGCGGTGCCGGAACCGGCGCCGAAGATGGCGGCGGTGGATTCAGCGCCAAAGGCGGCGGTGATGCCGGCTTCCTTCTTGGGCAATTGAACGAGGATGAGGAGACCCAGGAAGAGGGCCACGACCACGAGGACCAGGGTCAGGAGGTTGATGGTGAGTTGCATGACGGAAAGGGGAGCGGACGGTTCAGATCGAGTTGCGGATGATGTCGAGGAAGCTCTTCACCTCAAGGGAAGCGCCA
>CAZDYB010000435.1:3196-4361 GCA_964509045.1 uncultured Akkermansia sp. | reverse complement strand
TGCCGGCCTTCCCGTCCGGGTGGCCAACATGTCCACCGTCTGGACGGTCCTTTACACACAGCCTTCCCGCTATCATTGGATGTTCCAGTTCTACCTGCGCGCACAGGGCATAGCCCTCAGCTGGGTCGGCAGCGGACGCATGATCTTCAGCCTCGACTTTACCGATGCCGACTTCGCCCGCTTTTCCGACTGCTTCCTCCGCGCCGCCGAATCGATGAAGCAGGATGGTTGGTGGCACCCCTCGCCCACCCTCACCAACAAGGGAATCCGACGGCGCATCCTCCGGGAGATCCTGGACCGGATCGGCAAACCTTGATGGCCGGATTTCCATCCGGTGGCGGGCCACGCCCGCCACCGGTGAATACCGCCCCTTTCGATTCTCAGGCTGACGGCGGCGGATGATGGGCATGGAGCATGGGATCAATCCACTCACCCCGCATCAGCGCCAACGGTGAACGCCAGTACAACAGGATGTCGTGAACCGGATCGGTCACGATCTTCGTCAGCCACACAACCCCCGTCATCACCCCTTGCAGGAAAAAGAGGTGAACCGTCCGGAACAGTGCACCGCCCACTCCCACCCACAGCCAGAGCATGCCCAACTGATGCAGGTAACCCCCAAGATCCGTCCACGGACGCATCAACCCCAGGAAGGTCGGACTGAGATAGAGCACGACCGGTACCGCCGCCCACAGGGACATCAGCACCACCTTGCGCCGGAGATTATAACCCACCTTGATATCCTCCTTGTGCTCATGGGTGGCATGGTTGACATGGTCATATCCCTTGGGCTCGAAGAAGAAATGTCCCGCCTGGCGGCTCGTCATGGATACGCCCCAGGCCAGGAGCGCCGCCCACGCAGGTTCGATGAACAGCAGCGCATAGGAAACCAGGAAGCACACCGCGCTCAGCAGGTGCAACGATTGGTTGATGCGACTGTGATGATAGTACCGGTGGTCGTCCCACCGCTGGATCCTCAATGTTTCCAGATGGGCCGTCAGAAACGATGTCGTGTTGCTCATGGCATGGGAGGGTCACCGCCAGGCTGGATCGCCCGCGGCTCCCTCCATTTCACCCATCGCCATGTCACCTCACGATGACGCTTGGGTTTCGATACCGGAATATCGGGCATCCGACATTCACCCGTCACCGAACCCCATCACGG
>CAZDYB010000435.1:0-3186 GCA_964509045.1 uncultured Akkermansia sp. | reverse complement strand
CGTACTCATGGTCACCCAATGCGGGTTGGAGCCCGCAAGCCTCGACGGTTCCCCGACAACCCGGCTTCGCGTGGCCATGCTCACCGAGACCTACCCTCCCGAGATCAACGGTGTCGCGGTCACTGTCGCCCACCTCGTACAGGGACTTCTCCGGCATGGTCACCGCGTGCAACTGATCCGTCCCCGGCAGGGGATCAGTGACCTTCCCCAACCGCCGGGTATGCTGGACCAGGTGCTCACCCGGGGCCTGCCCATCCCACGATACCCGGAACTCAAGCTGGGCCTGCCCGCACACCGCCGCCTCGCCCGACTCTGGCGTCTGAACCGACCCGACATCGTCCACATCGCCACCGAAGGTCCCCTGGGTTGGTCCGCCCTTCGCACCGCGCGTCGCCTCGGTATTCCAACTGTCTCCGAGTTCCGCACCAACTTCCACGCCTATAGCCGGCACTATGGAATCGGAGTACTCGAGGGTCGGATCCTCGGATACCTGCGCTCCTTCCATAACCGCTCCGGATGCACCATGGTGCCCACCGCCGCGCTCGGCCGCGAACTCGCCTCTTCCGGCTTCGACCGCCTTCGCGTCGTTGCACGCGGCGTGGACACCGCACTTTTCAACCCCTCACACCGGTCCACCGAGTTGCGCAAACAGTGGGGCGCCCAACCCGACTCCCTCGTCGTGACCGCCGTCGGACGTCTCGCCCCGGAGAAGAACCTCGGACTCCTCGCCCGCTCCTTCCAACACCTCCAGAAACTCGTCCCGTCCGCACGACTGGTTCTCGTCGGCGACGGACCCGCCCGCGAATCCCTCCGCAAAAGACTGCCGGACGCCGTCTTCGCCGGAAAACGGCTTGGCGATGATCTCGCCCGCCATTATGCCTCGGCGGACCTCCTTCTCTTCCCCAGCATCACCGAGACCTACGGAAATGTGACTCCCGAAGCCATGGCCAGCGCCTTGGGCGTCGTTGCCTTCGACTATGGCGCCGCCGCCGATCTCATCGAACACGGACGGTCCGGTTGGCTGGCACCCTATTCCAACGACGACGTCTTCATCCAGACCGCAGCCTCAGCCGCCCGTGACATCGGACGCCTCCGGGAGGTCGGTCGAGTTGCGCATCTTGCCGCCGCCAACCTCGGTTGGGATCGCATCATCTCACAGGTGCTCGGCATCTATCGGAGCGTCGCCTCCATTCCGGAATCACCTGAACGCCTTCCACAGTTCCGATCCGCAATCGCTCCCGCGGACATCCGGTCCGAAACCGCACCGCAAGCCGTGCGCCCGGCATAGGCAATGCCGCCGCAGTCGATCCAGAGCCCGTCTGAAAAGCGAAGGACCAAGGCGTTGCGGAAGGAGATCCAGCCAACACGATGGCTCCGACTGCATGGATAAGCCCTAGCGCTTCCCCTCAAGGATCTTCCTGGCTTCTGCAACCGACAGTTTGCCGGCGGGCAGATCAAATCCCAGCGTGTCGCCATTCGGGGTGAAACCATTGCCATCGACAGCGATGAAGATGGGATTGTGATAGGCGCATGGCTTCAGCTTCGCCTGGGCACTCGATCCGTAGCCAATGCTGAGATCGGAATGCTCACCCATTGCCACCACGACAACATGGGCATCCTCGGCCAGATCGAGGGGGATCGATTCCTCGAAACGCACCACGCCGGCCCTGAACTTCTCCGGATGCTGCGCCCGCGTGAAATTCAAGGCCGCAGGTCTCCGCCCATTGACGATCACCTGCACGCGGTCGATGTCGATCCAGTCAGTGCATTGGACCCGGACCTGGATCCGGGTGGGTTGAGGACTGCGACTGAACCCGCCCGGCAACGTGCCGTCCGCGAGTTGAACCTGGAGAAAGGGACCAGTGGTCAGGATGCTGCGGCCCGCCTTCGCGTGCTGCGCATTCTCCCGCCAATCGATTTCCTCCGGCCGATCCGACGCACTGGGAAGAAACATGCGCCAGCCTCCCACCCCGTTGCCGTGCACCGTGTGGGCGTCAGAAACCGCCATCGCCCAGAATCGGGCACCCCGGTTCAGCAGTTGAAACCAGAGGAATGCCCGGTTGAACTCCACCCGTTCCTGACCGCCCGCACCCCGAACCACCCGGAATGGCGCGTCCCCCAACATGTCCTGGGTCGTGAAATTCTCCGTCTCAACGGCATCGATCATCCCAGCGAGATTCAGGAAACCCCCGTCAACCCGCCCGTCGAGATCGCGATCAAAGAAGTTCTCCACCATGTCCGGATGATTGATCTGCACCCAACGATGCGGATCCTCGCCCTGCCATCGACGCAACGTCAGGGCGGTGATCCGCGGGTCGCGATTCCACACCGGCGCCCCGTTGTCCTGAAGTCCCGGCTGCGGCGCGAAGGGAAACGAATTCATGTGCGCCCCGGAACCGGTCAGTTCCAGTCCGGGAACCGTCTGCATTTCCGAAAGCAGTCCCAGACGCTGGATGACCGGTCGCCAGTCGAAGAGTCGATTGTGCTCCGTGGTTGGCGCGAACTCGATGTGTTCCGCCGCCAGGTTGATGATGCGATCCGGCGTCCCACACGTGTTGTCGCCGCTTTCGGTCGAGTGATTGTGGTAATCCGCGCTGACCCATCCCGAGGTGTCGACCACCCGCCGCAGTTCCGCCTCGAAAGGCAGGGTGCCGGACTGCGGAACCGTGATCTCCCGCGAGACATGCGAGTACTCAATGCCACGCGTGACTACCACCCGGTAACGGCCTGCCGGCAGCGCCACCGTGAAGCGGCCGGTCTCCGAGTGATACTGATCACGACACCCATGCGCGCGAAGCACCGGACCCAGATCCGGGGACGCCGTCCCATCAATGCCGATGAACTGAACCTTGCACGGGAGACCCCGCCGCGTCGGATCGTAGACATCGAAGGCAAGCTTGCCGCAGGGGCCCAGCACGATCTCCGAAGCTGCAGTTTCCCCTTCCCGAACCGTCACCGTCTGGCGCACCGGCAGACGGCCCATGTCCGTCACCACCACTTCATGCACACCCGGAGCCATCGCCACCTCGCCCTGGCCCGTGGCGTCGGGATAGGCCGGGATGTTGTTGGTTCCCCAGGGAATATCCAGTCGCGCCGTCGACACCACCACCCCCTGCCCGTCCACCACCCGGAACTTCCAACGTCCCACAGGACCCAAACGCGACGCCACTTCACCGACCGCTTCCG
>CAZDYB010000434.1:0-4365 GCA_964509045.1 uncultured Akkermansia sp. | reverse complement strand
GTTCCTGCGCTGGACAGGCCAGGAAGAGCAGGGCCGCCGACGCGGCTGCAGCGATGGCGCGGGAACTCATGGACGGAGCATTGCCGGGCCGGCGGTCGCGTGGGAATGGGAAAGGATCTGGGTCTTGTGACCTTCTACGGCCTGAAGGGCCGGAGGATTGGAGCCCTGGGTTGAATTCCGGGTCCCCGTTGGTGTCGCATGACAGGTTCGGGTACGGGTACGGGTTCGGGTACGAGGGAGTGCGAACATCGAATCACGCCGTCTTGCGTCTACGCGTGCTCGAAGGTGCAGGGACGGGGATTGGATGGAGTCTCGTGACTTCTACTGGCACGGGGGTGGACTGTTTCTGTGGGCTGTCCGCGAGGGGTTCGCGACGATAGGGTGTGGGCTGTGGCATGGATGCGGGCATTGCTGAGGATTTACCGGGAGGACTGGCCCCGGGTGTTGCTGGCCTTGGGATTGGCGGTGTTGGCGACGGGCGCGGGGTTGTTGAAGCCGTGGCCGCTGGCGCGGTTGGTGGACGGGTGGACAACGACGGGTGCCGGGGTGGCGTCGGACACGGCCCGATGGGTGTTCCTGTTGTTCGTGGTGTACTCGGCGCATGCGGCGCTGGGGTCGTTGTTGAACCTCATCCTGATCCAGACCGGGTTGAGGGGATTGCGCCGGGTACGTCAGTCGGTGTTCGACTGGTTGTTGGGGTTGTCGTTGAGGAGGTTGTTGGGACGGCCCGCGGGTGACCTCATCTATCGGGCGACCTGGGACACGTGCTCATTCCAGACCCTGTTCCAGCAGGGGTTGTTCACGTTCCTGACCGCCGGGGGTTCGTTGGTGGCGATGGCGGTGGTGATGTGGCAGTTGAACCGGACGTTGGCGTTGGTGGCATTGTCGACGGTTCCGCCGTTGTTGCTGGTGATGCAGGTGTTTGCCCAGGGGATCGGGGTGCGAGCCACGGCGGCGCAGTCGAGTGACAGCCGGTTGGCGGAACGGTTCCAGCAGGTGTTGACCCACCTGCCGGTGGTCCAGTCATTTACGGCAGAGGACCGGGAATCCGAGGCGTTCGGTGTCGATTCAGGGACGGCACTCACGGCGCGTGCCCGGCAGCATCGGTTCGAGTTGGTGTATCTGGCCGGGGTCGGCGTGGCGTTTGCCGCCGGCATGGCGGCCATCGTGTGGTTTGGGTCGAAGGAACTGGCATCGGGCCGGATCACGCTGGGGACGTTCCTGGTGTTCCTGGCGTATCTGGCCCAGTTCTATGAGCCGTTGCAGCAGCTCTCCCATGTCGGAACCACGGTGAGCAACGCCGGAGCCGGAGCCCGACGGGTGCTGGAGCTTCTGGAACAGGCGCCGGAACCAGCACCCCCGGCGAGTCCGTTGCCCCTGCCACCGTCCCGACCCTCCGGCCGGCAGATCGAGTTCATCGATGTCGGGTTCGCGTATGAACCGGGACAGCCGGTCTTGCAGGGGGTGAACCTACGGATCGAACCCGGTGAGACCGTGGGCGTCGTGGGACCCAGCGGATCCGGCAAGTCGACGTTGCTGGCCATGATCCCGCGCTTTCTGGATCCCGACAGCGGAATGGTGAGGATCGATGAGGTGGATCTGCGCCGACTGAGACTGGGTGAACTGCGTCGGGCGGTTGCCTGGCTGCCGCAGGAGCCGGTGCTGTTGCCGATCAGCATTGCCGAGAACATCGCCTATGGACTGCCCGGCGCGACCCGGGAACAGGTGGAATCAGCAGCCCGACAGGCCCAGGTCGACGGGTTCATCCGGCGGTTGCCCCGGGGTTATGACACGGTGGTGGGTGACGGTGCGGTCCGGATGAGCGTCGGGGAGAAGCAACGATTGAATCTGGCGCGGGCCTTCCTGAAGGACGCCCCGGTGTTGTTGCTGGACGAACCGACCAGTGCGCTGGACGCGGAGAGTGAACAGTTGGTGATGGATGCCCTCCAACGGCTGCGGAAAGGGAGGACCACGTTGATGGTCGCGCATCGGGCCAACACGCTGTCGTTGGTGGACCGAACCTTTCGGATCGGGATGGAAAGGGAAAACGCCGGATGAAAACGTTGTCATGGATGAGATGGGCACTGCTGTTGCTGGGCTGGATGGGGTCGGGCAGCCCGGAGCTTGGGGCGGCGCAGATGAGACCGGTGTCCATCGAGGATCTGGCACGTCGAGCCGAGCGGGTGGTGCATGCCCGGGTTGAGGCGGTTGAAATGACGCGTGATGATGGCGACCGGATGGTGACCCGTGTGGAGTTGCGGGTGGAAGGCACCTGGAAGGGCGAGGCCACAGGTGCGGTGACGGTGGTTCAGGCGGGCGGAACGGTGGGGACGCGGCGGGTGGTGGTGACGGGGGAGGCCCGCTATGTGCCTGGAGAGGAAGTTGTCGTGTTCCTGGTGGCCAATCCTCGGGGTGAATGGCTGACGCTGGACCTGGCCCAGGGAAAGTTCACCGTCACCCGCCCGGCTCCGGATGCGGCCTGGGTTGCCAATCCCTTTCATGGCGGTGACCCCGCTCCCGGTGGGTTCCGCCCTGCGTCGAGGCTTCCCATGACCCTTGAAACGCTGCGGGCCCGGGTGACGGAGGGAGCCCGATGAGAGGTTGTTGGAAGGGAGGTGCCGGGGCGGATTGGACCGTCTGGGTGGGCAGCCTTGCCGGTCTTTGCCTGACGGGATCGCTTCTGGGGGCGGTCACCCGGTCCGAGTTCGGATCTCCTCCTCTGAAATGGAATTTCGACGAGTACCTGGCCGAGTGGATGCCCGACCAGAATCCTTCGACGCGAGCGATCCGTTTTCACCTGGGGACAACGGTATCGCGGCGGGGGGTGCAGGCGGATGAATGGAATGCGGTCCGGTCGGCATTCGCCCAGTGGCAGGCGATTCCCGGGACCGGGATCCGGTTTGAGGAGGCGGCTCCGGTGAACAATCCGTCGAATGTCAGCGCCCTGGACGGGCGCAACGATGTGGTCTGGCTGTCGCCGGGGACCTATGGGCAGGGCGATCTGGGGGAACGGGTGGCATTCGGGAGTGGAACCATCGCCCTGACGTTGATCGCCCTGGACGTGGATTTCCTGGGTGGCAGCAGCGGGACGCTGATCGAGGCGGACATGTTGATCAACCGGGAGCTCGATTACCTCACGGATTTTGAAAGCGACAGCACGAGTCGGACCTTTCTGGAAAGCGTGGCCCTGCATGAGGTGGGGCATTGGCTCGGGATGAACCACACCCCCCTGGGTGCGGCTTCGATGTGGTGGTATCTGGGTTCGGGAGTGACGACGACGGCGGGGTTGTCATCGGATGAGACGGCCTTCGCCCGGGCGGTGTATGGGACGTCGGCGACGAAATCAGGTCTGGGAACAGTGCGGGGAACGGTGCGCCTGGGGGGCAACGCGGTGTTGGGTGCGGTGGTGGCGGCGGAGACGGCGGACGGAATGATCGCGGCGGGGACGATGAGCGAGGCGGATGGAAGTTTTGAGCTGCCGGGATTGCCGCCGGGACAGTATCGGTTGCGGGTTGCGCCGGCGGATCCGAACGCAGGTGGCGATGCCTCGCTGGTGCGGGGTGTGGACGTGGATGTGTCGTCGGCCCGGCGCTTTTCAGGGGCGAACACGGGGTTCCAGCCAATGACGGATGGCACGGTGACCCTGGGGGCAGGGGCGGTGGTGACCCGGAACCTGACGGTGACGGGTGGGAATCCGGCGTTTCGGATGACGGAGGTGCGGACGGGACTGGAGGCGGGTGGGCGTGGCAGCGGGGATCTGGCCTTGCGCCTGCCGGCGGGGCAGAGCAATCGCTGGGTGGGGGTGTTTGTGCCGGGAACGGTGGCGGCCGGGGCGACCCTGCGGGTGACAGGGCCGGGACTGGAGTTTGGGGAAACGGTGTTGCTGCCGGGTGCGTTGCGGCAGATGACGCTGGTGCAGGTGCCGGTGACGATTGCCGCGGATGCGCCGGAAGGACTGCGGACGTTGGAATTGTCAGCGGGCGGATTCACGGCGGTGGCCCTGGGCTTCGCCGAAGTGGCGCCGGTGGCGCCGGACGATGATTTCAACGGCCTGGACGACCGGTTTCAGCGCCGATACTTCGCGCCATGGACCCGGTCGGAAGCCGGCCCGGAGATGGACCCGGACGGCGATGGGTTCGTCAACCGCCGGGAGGCGGTGATGGGGTCGGATCCGACGTCCGGGCAGTCGGTGGCCTATCGGGTGACGCGGGTCCGGATGACGACGGAAGGAGCGACAGTGCGCTGGGAGAGCGCGCCCGGTAGGAGATACCAGGTGTGGAGTCGGGACGACCTGGGGATGGACTGGGTGAAGGTGGGATTGCCGGTGACGGCGCCCGGGGAGGAGACGGAGATCGTGGATGGGCG
>CAZDYB010000433.1:0-4386 GCA_964509045.1 uncultured Akkermansia sp. | reverse complement strand
GACGCGAAGGCCGGCGTCGGGGATGGGAACGGGGCTGGTGTGACGGGTGGAGAGGGTGGATCGGGTTGGGTGGGACTGAAGGAAGGTGGAGGCGAGATCGAGGGCGGTGTGGGGATGCGGGGTACCGAATCCGACGTTGTGGCTGACGATCAGTCCGGCGTGGTTGGTGGAGCGGTCGGGATCGGAGGAATCGACCGGGAATGAAGCGAGAACGAGCAGGCGTTGGAGATCGGCGAGATGGAGTCCGGGTTGGACATCGAGCATGAGGGCGACGATCCCGGTGATGAGAGGGGCGGCGAAGGAGGTACCGGCGGAGCTGCGGGTGCCGTAGATGTAATCGCTGAGTTCGCGACCGGCGGCGGCGATGGTGTTGGCGCCATTGTCACCCACGGGGTCGAGGGTGAAGAGTTGGGAGGATTCGCTGGTTTCGCCCCCGGGCGCGGCGACGAGGATGCAGGCGCCGGGGGCTGAGTAGGAGGCCACGGATCCGGAACGGCGCAGGCCGGCAACGGTGATGGCGCCGGGTTCATTGCCGAAGGCGTCGAGGTTGGCATCGCCGACGCCGCGCCGTCCCAGGTAGCTGCGGATGCGGTTGTTGCCGGCGGCCCGGACGAGGAGGGTGCCGAGGCCGGATCGGCCGTGACGGACGGCGTTGGAGATGGCGATGCGTTCGCCGGGATAGGCTTCGAGGAAGTCGAGGTCGGCGTTTCCCCAGCTGTGGTTCTGGATGGGGATGAGGTCGGTGCGGTATTCGAATGCCTGGGCGAGGTCTTCGGATTCGGGGAGGTTGGAGGCGGCATCAAAGATGAGGCAGGAGGTGAAGCGGGTGCCGGGGGCGGCGCCACTGATTCCAATGCGATTGCCGGCGCGTGCGGTGGCGAGGCCTGCGACGGCGGTGCCGTGGTATTGGGATCGGGTGGAATGGGCGCCGCTGGCGGAGCCGGTCACCCAGTTCCGGGCCAGATCGGGGAGATAACCGTCGCGGAGATCCGGGTGGGTGGCGTCCATGCCGTCGTCGTAGAAGGCGATCACGACATTCGTTCCGGTGGACCGGGGCCAGGCGGCACGAAACTCCATACCGGAGGAAACCTCGGGGGCGCCGAGTCGTCCTGCATGGGGATCCAGATACCATTGCTGGTGGAAATGGGGGTCATCGGGCGGGGCACCCCATGCCGAGTGGAGGGCGGCGTTGAATCGGCGGACGGATGGTGAAGCGCACTCCACGCGCGGATCGGTGGCCCATGCGGCGGCCAGTTCGAGGGCATCGGATGCGGAGGGGCAGGCGATGACGGCGGAACGGTGATCGGGTCGACGGAGGACGGGATGGGGAAGTGGGGCAAGGATCTGGGCGAGGTCTCGGGCCAGATGGGTACGGACGAGGAGTCGGTGCCCGAACTCCAGGCGTTGGCCGGATCGGACATCGGTGGCGGGGAGCAGGGCGAGCCGGGTGGAACGGAACGAGGGGACGAGAGCGTTGATGGCGAGCGGGTGGAGGCGGACGAGGCGCGGGTTGGGTTCGTGCAGGACCAGCGACTGGGCATGCGAGACGATCCACCCGGCCAGGAAAAGCCAGCGGAGGGCGGAGTGGAGACGGCGCATTGCGATTGGGAAACTAGCGGGATGGGGGCCAGGAATGGAATCCTGGTCGGGAGCGGTGGGTTGGGGACGGGTTGGGTGGATCGGATGGATCAGGGTGGGCGTTGGGAGGAGTTGGGGCGATAGAGGACATCCACGACATTGCGGACGTACTGTTCGTCGGTGAGGGCTTCGACGATTTCGGGTGGGAAGTGGACCTGGGAGCGGAAGTGGCTGGCGAGTTCGGCGAACAGGGACACGCGGGCGTCGGGATCGAGGTCATCGCGTCGGACCAGGGCCTGGAGGGCGATGGCGGCTTCGGGTGCGGGGATGCGTTGGCGAAGGCGTGCGGCGAGGTGTGGGAGCGAGCGGAGGGAATTGAATCGGCCACCGAGGATGGAATCGAGGTTGGGTGCGGCGAGTTTGGGGACGCGGATGACCACGGTGCCGGCGGCGATGTCGCCGAGGCGTTGGCTGCGGCGGTTGAGCAGGGTGGTGACTCCGCCGACGAGGTAGAAGAGGGGGAGGAAATCGACGGCGCGAAGGAGGTTGCGGAGGACGAGTTGGCCGACGCGGAGCTTGAGGCCCTCGGCATCGACGACGCGGAGTTGGAACATGCGTTTGCCGACGGTCTGACCGTTCCAGAGCCATTCGGAGAGGACGCCGTAGAGGATGGGGAGGAGGAAGACCCCGAGTTGGATGAGGGCCTGGCTGAGGTCGTTGGAGATGAGGGACAGGGTGGAGAGGAGGGTGACGAGGACGATGTTGCCGGCGAGGACGAGGGTGAAGTCGACGAGATAGGCGAGGGCGCGGGAGAGGGGGCCGGCGATGGGGAGGGAGAATTCGACGCCCTCCGGGGTACGGATGCGGAGGGGGTTCATGGGGAGGGGTCGGGAGAGGTGGAGGGCTGGGAGGCGGAACGGCCGGCGAAACCGAGGAAGAGGATGAGGAGGCCGAGTTCGACGAGGCCGAAGGTGATCTTGATGGAGTAGGGCAGGACGGGAGCGTGGTATTGGGAGAGGACGGCTTCGATGATGCCGGCGTAGACGAGGAGGATGGCGACGCCGCCGATGAGGGTGACGAGGTCTGGGGCGATGCGACGGAGACGGGTGGCGAGGGGGAGATTGGAGCGGCGGCCGAGGAGGCAGTTGGCGAGGACCAGGCCGGCCTGACCTGCGATGAAGATGGCGGGGAGTTCGATGGAACCGTGTGGGAGGATCCAGCCGGCGAGGAAGGTGGCCTGGCCATCGAGGACATAATCCGCGGCGATGGCGCCGATGCCGACGCCATTGACGAAGAGGACGATGAGGGTGCCGATGCCCCAGGTCATGCCGAGGGAGAGGGTGACGATGGAGACGCGGGTGTTGTGGGTCATCAACTGGCTGGAGAACGAGGCGTGAACAGCCTGGACACCGGCGCGGGATTGATCGGTTTCGTCCATGCGCACCCGTTCGGATGGTCGCATGTCGGCATGGCCGAAGGGCATGGTGACATGGCGTGAATCGGGATCGGCGATGGTGGCGATGGCGCCGAACACCCCGCCGAGGGTGCTGACGGACACGGCGAGGATGAAGGCAAGGAAATGGCGGCGGAAGGTGCCGGGGAAGGTGACCCAGAACCAATGGAGGGGTTTGAAGCGGGTGGAACGGTCGGAGGCCTGGTGGATCTCGGCATAGGCGCGACCGACGAGGGATTCGAGATGGCGCCGGGATTCGGGTTCGGCGGCGAAGGTGGAGAGTTTGGCGAGATCGGCTGAGGCGCGCTCGTAGAGGGCGTGCAGTCGGCGTGCCCCGGCGAGATCGAGTCGGGCCTGGGAATCCAGTTGGTCGAGCAGACTTTCCAATTCCTCCCAGTAAGGGCGTTCGGTCCTGAGGAAGCGGTCGAGGTCGAGGATCATGGAAGGCGGTGTGATGGACGGTTACAGGGCCTGCCGACGCTTGACGTCGAGATAGCGGGTGATGAGGGCGGCGGCGAGGCCTTCGGAAGGTGCGGTGGCGAGGGAGACACCGCGCCGGTGCAACACGGACTGGATCTCACGCAGACCCTGCCATTGGAGATGCCCGGCGAGGGCGGCATGGATGTCATCGGGTGTGCGGACCTGATCGTGGGTGAACACCGGTTCGACCCCGGGCGCCTGGGGTTGGATGACGAGGCAGAGGTGTTGGCGTCGGAGGATGTCGATGCCGCGGATGAAGCCTTCGGCGGCGACGGGATCGTCGAGGGAAGTGAGGAAGAGCAGCAGGGCGCGGCGTCGCAGTCGGACGCGGACGAACGCGGCGAGTTCCTCGAAGTCGGGGGTGACGGGCCGGACCTGGAGTTGGACGAGTTGTTCGCGGCAACTGGCGTAATGGGCGCCGCCGTTGTCGGCGCGGACGAAGGTCTCGACCTGGGAGGCGAAGGTGATGAGTCCGAATCGGTCGCCCTGATGTTCTGCGGCGGCGCCCAGCAGAAGGGCGCTCTGGATGAACTGTTCGAGCAACGGTTCGGGTCGGTGGACGCCGGGTGCGGGTCGGAGGGGAGGCAGGACCCGGCCGGACAGACGCGAGGCATCCACCAGCACATACACTTCCTGGGTTCGTTCCACCTGGAAGACCTTGGTGACCGGATGCTGGCGCTTGGCGGTGGCGCGCCAGTGGATTTCGTCGAAGGAATCGCCGGCGATGTAATCGCGGAGCTTTTCGAAATCGCGTCCCTTGCCGACCTGGCGGAGGGCTTTTGACCCGGAGAGGGCGCGGGCGAGGAAGGCGGCGTTGGCGCGGAGGGCGGCGGCGAGATCCGGTTGGACGCGCACCTCGCCATGGACGGGAAGGA
>CAZDYB010000432.1:0-4394 GCA_964509045.1 uncultured Akkermansia sp. | reverse complement strand
CCACGGACAACCCCAACGCCATCGCCACACTCCAACGATTCCGGAAGATCCGGAGAAGAGGACGGACGACAGTTCCCAACGTGACGCTCATGTTACACAAAGGCGATGGCGCGGATGGACACTCCACCCGCTATTGAGGTCATCGGTTGGTCTTTGGGTATCTTGGCAAAATTGTTCGGGAATTTTTCGGAATAAGGGATCTAGGTATTGGAATAGGTATCCGCAGATTACACAGATGACACAGATTGGACCTACTTATAGGTATTCCAGCGGGCGTTCCCAGAGGCCAGTTTCCAGATGCCAGTTCCCTGCGTGCCCCGAAGGGGCAACCGGTGAAAGCCCGGGGTGGAACCCCGGGGACCACGCCACACCACGTCCTCTGTGCCCTGAAAGGGCACACGGAACCGGGTGCCTGTGATCCCCGTTCGCCCCGTTGGGGCGAGGTGTCGTGCGGTGGGGTCTCCCGGGGTTCCGCTCCGCCCCACCCCGGGCTGTCGCCGTACACCGCGTTGCGGCGAGGGTGGGCGCCGGATGCATGTCTGCGGGGATGCGTCCCCACAGGCACGCAAGCCCTGTAGGGAGTTTGAAGTTTTCAGTTTCAGGTCCCACGCCCCAACGGGGCGGACGGGGACACCTCATCGACATCAACGGCGATGGCCGCAACGATGAGGCTTAGCCCTTCGGCTTTCGGTTCTCGGCAGCCTTGGCCTCCAACAACCTCAGCCGAAGTCCATGCCGGGTGAAGTTGGTGAAGTCCCGATCAAAGGTGACCAGTTCCAAACCACCGGCAATGGCGAACGCAGCCAGATACGCATCCATCCAGACCTTGGGAGAGACGGTCGCGAGACACGCACATCGCTTCCATTCCGATTCCAGGGCCGCTGGTTCGGCGAGCCAGACTACCTGCGGCAGCGCCAGTAACTCCTGACTCTTGGCCCACGCCTGTGCGTTGGTCACGGCCGGACCGCCATACAACGCCTGGATGGCAGGTGTCGTCAGGAGGCGCAAAAAGCTGTTCTGGGTGGCCCGGCAAAAAGCGACGGGCCGTTCGGAATCCGCCGCTTCGAACACCTCTCGGGCCAAGCGGTGCTGGGGGTGGCTCCCAAAGGCCAGACCGACCCAGATCCCGGTATCAAGCAGACGGGGGGAGGCGCTCAAGATCGTCGCGAGTCAGTGTTTCATGCTCGGCGCGCACAAGCTCGTCCAACGACATCCGTTGGGCAGGCGCGTCCGGAGACGAGGGAAACAACGGAATCTCAATCCTCCCCCGGCGAGCGTTCCCTTGCGATATCGTCGACGTCGGGTGTCCCAAACCTTGGCGTAGCAGATCCGAGATGACGTCCTTCAGCTTTCTGCCTTCATTGACGGCCCGGAGCTTCACCTCCCGGACCAAGTCATTCGGCAAATCCAACGTCGTCTTCACCCGGCCACTTTGCTGGTTTTCCAGCTTTCTGTCAAAACTCAGACGGATGCCAGGACGGGACGGCGCCATGGAAAAACTCGTCACAGGGATCCCGGACGCGCGTTCAGTCCACCTCACCACCACGAATAACCCGGCTCACGCCCACCGCCGCAACGCGGCGCACGGGCATAGAAGGGTGGAGTGTAACGGAACCCTGCGTCATCCCACCCGATGCCATCAGCGCCCCAACGGGGCACGCCAAGCAAGAAGGGGTTGCGTCCTCCACAGGAACCCAAGCCCTGAAAGGGCGACCCAACCCCTTGCAAACCCGCCCACAATCCTGATCCGCCCTTTCAGGGCTTTCTGATCATTCCAACCCGCGTCCCCGGGGCGTTGCCCCGGGCTATCTTGGCCCCCCGCGTTGGGGCTCACGGATGAGGAGTTCCCAGAGGCCAGATCTCTGCCTCATGACCTGGCCCCGTCTGGGGGGTAGCTACCGACGTCAGGAGGCAGGGTCTCCTCGCCCCCATCTGTGCAATCTGTGGATATCACCTGCCCCATTATCTGCGCCATCTGCGTCATCTGCGGATACCCTCTACCCCCTCACCTCAATCTCTGCACGAGGTTGGACCCCGCCAACCACACCAACTGTCCGCGGTCATCAATGCGGCGTCCGGCGAGAGCCTCGGCCTGGGCACGGATTTTCTGTGGTGAATCCGCGGCGGGCCGCAATTGCCAGCGCCGGATCCGATTCGGAAGCGAACCAGTGGCCAACACTCCATCCGGGGTGAGAGTCGCCCAGCAGACACCCCCCGTATGACGCAATCTGGGCAATATGGGTTCGCCAGAGGCAGCATCGAGCACAGAGACCCCCCCCTCCTGGTCCACACGCAATATGAAGCGACCAGAGGCGTCAAAGTGGAGCGACCGGATGGGTATTGTTTGAGGTTGGTACGCAAATTGGATTTCCTTCCGCTGACCTAGGTCAATGAGCTTCGTGGTTCCTGCGTCGTTGCAGAACAGAGCGCGTTGGAATCCTGGGTGAAAGTCAGCGCCTCGCATCCCAATGACGGCTTCACCCGGAAAGGGAAGCTCTCCGATCTCCGACCCTGACCAATCCTGCAGGGGCCAGTCTCTGGTGATTGCGGCCATAAGCCATGCCCTTTGCGGATAGGGCCTTCCCAGGACTGCTTTCGGCACAGGCAAAAGCCTTGTCCGCCTGGCCTGGGAATCTGACACCACGGTTCCAATCTTGCCTTCAATCTCATCCACCCAACTGACACCAACTCCCTCAGGCAAGAGAGATATCTCGTCAGCCGAGACCTCCTTGAAAGCCGCTTGCCCCTTCATTTGTCCGGAAGTGGCATCCCATATTCGCAAGGTATGGCTGACGTCCAGGGTCACTAGGCTCCGGTCTTCCTCAAGGAACTCGATCCGCATCACGAGATGCGGATGGGGCAACCGGGTCGCCTCCCATCGGTTGGACTCCATGCTCATCAAGAGGACGTCATTTGACCCATTCGTGGACGGTCCACCGGCGCGATGCATCGCGACCTTTTCATGCCTCTGCCCCGAGACCAAACTTCCGCATTCCACTTCGCCGACTTTTGGCAAAGGCATCTCCCTTCCGGTTCGAGGATCGAGCGCAACCGGTACCCGCGCCCCCTTCCTCAGCATCCCGAAGACCACTTGCTTCCCAGAAGCCGCGATGGCATGTGGGTAAGCCGTATAGACGGATCGGAGATGCAAAAACACTCCCGGAAGGTCGATGGACGGCATCTCCAATCCCCATTCCTCCAACTCCCAGATCCGAACGACGCCATCCCGAGTCGCTGTCATCAACCTCGCGCCATCCCTACTCAAAGCGATATGGCGAACTTCATCCGGGTGCCGAAGGACGGGTGTCAAAGCCCGAGCATCCTCGATATTCCATATCTTCACGCTCCCATCCTCGCTTCCAGCGGCCACTCGACGACCGTCCGCGCTTACCGCCCACCCACGAATCGAGCCCTTTCCCGGTCGAATCTCCACCAAAGCCCCGCTTGGCTCTCCCAAGGACTGCAGACTTATACTACCGCTGCTGTTGCCAGTGAGGATTCGGCGTCCTCCGGGAGTGCCGAAATCAAGGATTGGACCCGGACTCGCAAAGCCTGAGGACTGCCAGTCGATCTGCCCCTTGGACCAATCCCAGACCCTCACTGTCCAATTGCGGACCGAGTCCATGGACAGGGTAGCCATCTGACTTCCCGAAGGGCTGAAGACAACCCGCATCCCATAACCCCCGATAGGCAGGGATTCGCAGATCGGGCGGCCATCTGAAACACTCCAAAGCCACGCCGCCTCATCATCAGCCACTGCACAGAGTTTCGTTCCATCCGGACTGAACTCCATCCAAGAAACGGGGGCTGGACTGGCGTCCAGTCGTCGCGCCGACCCAGCTTCCCCGACAGCGCGTATCTCCTTCGAGTTGCCTGTACCAATTGTCGCCAACCATCGTCCGTCCGGACTGAAGACCCCCCAGAAGATGTCAGCAACGTCAGGAACAAGCGGCAGACCGGTCGCGATGTCCAATACACGAGCGGTTCCGATCGGCTTATCAACCCCTCTCATCGCCGGAAGACGAACCTCCGGCACCAACAGCAACCGACGTCCATCCGGCGCGATCCGAACCTTGACCGGGAATCCAGACGGCGCATGGGGGCCGTGCAGGCGCCGTCCGCTCCCCGCCTCCCAGACCGTTACCGCACCCCGAGAATCAGCCGTCGCGACTTGTCGTCCGTCCGGACTGAAGTCGACCGAGAACACATCCCCGACCACATCGATCACCGCAGCCAGTCGTGGCATCCGATCCCTCACGGCACCGAGGCGCAGCCGATGGATCTCCGTGGGTTCGCCAGCTTCAACCGCCGCAGCCAGGGCGCAGGAAAAATAGACCATGGCCGCTGAATCATCTTCCTCCTCCAACCGACGGATCCCCATCGCGGTCAAGGCC
>CAZDYB010000431.1:0-4407 GCA_964509045.1 uncultured Akkermansia sp. | reverse complement strand
GGGACGTACCTGGGTGCAGTTGGGAATATGAAAAACAGGGTGGTTTGGGACAGGCCCTAGATCGCCGTGGCGCGCAGCTCCTGCCAGGGACCGGTAATGGCCACGGTGAGTCCCGGAACCTGGATGTTCACAAACAGCGTGGTGCCATCCGGCGAAAAGCACGCGCCCGTCAGTTCACTCAGCGTCGTCCGCGCCACCTTGTAGATCTTTCCTTCCGGCGTGACGCCAACCACGAACTGCGGGCTCACGCCGTCCTCGGCAATGATCAGGTCGCCCCACGGAGCAACGGTGAGGTTGTCGGCATTCTCAACGAGGCTGCCGTCGTCCGGCTCGATGAAGAGTTCCAGTTGACCCGGGGCCTTTTCCTCGTCGGGTTTGCCTTCGTCGGGACTGGGCACATAGCGCCAGATCTGACCCTTCTTCATCCTGCCACCGTTCGTGCAGGCGAAGAACACGGCATCGCGTCCCCACCAGCAGCCTTCGCCCCGCGCAAATCGCGCCGCGCCCCGCTCGAAGTATCCCTGGTACCGCAAGTCATCGTCCTCCGACTCGACATTCCGGATGTCGACCCACTCGACCGCGAACCGGGTTCCGGGAACGAACCGGCGTTCGCTCCAGTTCCGGGTGTCCGCACGTGGCACATCCCGAAGCTTGAGTGCCTGGAGTCGTCCACCCTCCGCAAGTCGCCCGGGCCGGTCCGGCAGGAATCGATAGAACAGGCCGTCGCCGCAGTCCTCGGTCTGATAGACCACGCCGGAGCGCGGCTCGACCGCGATGGCCTCGTGCGTGAACCGGCCCATCGCCTTCAACGGCACCGGATCGACCAACCCGATCTCCGCCGAAGCGGGCACCTCAAAGTTGAAACCATGGCGCCGCTCCATCGGGTCGTCGGGTGCCTGCCCCCCCGAGTTCGGCGTGCTGACATCCTCCTCGCAACTGATCCAGCTGCCCCACGGGGTGACCCCGCCCGCACAGTTGCGGTAAGTGCCGGCAAGACTCAGGAAATGCCGCTCCAACTTCCGGGTGCGGGTGTCGAAGACCAGCGTGGTTGTTCCGCCGAGGCCCGGCTTCCTCCCATGGCCCGCATCGTACAGCTTCTCGCGCGGCACCTTTCGCAACAACGTGCGCTTCCCGCCAAACGGGCTGCCAACCGTGGCGCCAGCATCCATCTCGTGGTTGCGCACCAGGATGGTCCGACCGTCCGGCCCGGCAAAGGCGCCCATCCCATCATGGTTCCCCGGTACCAGGAATCCGTCGTCCATCGTGTCGCCCATCTCCGAAAACGCGGTGTAGGAGAAGCCCGGCGGCAGATCCAGGGTCCCGTGGAAGTCAGGCTCCAGCCTCGCGTCCAGCGATGCCCCATCGCGGGCCGTGGTCCGGGATTGCGCGGTGAGACGTTGCAACCCGGAGAAGGCCAGGGCAGTCAGGCCCGAGCGTTGCAGGAAATGGCGCCGGTGAAGGTGCATGCGGATTCAGCGATGGAAGACGTCGTTTCATGACCGACGAGGGTTCAGGCAACAGCGCTGCGCCGAGTCCCGGTCGTTGGCTCAACCCATTCTTCGGCACTGTCACCGCGGACATGCAACGGCCTTGATCGCCGATGCCTTCCCGGGTGCCGGATTTAACCTTCCCGTCACCACGGACCCGGTCGGGTTGCTGCATGGATACGGCTTGGCCCGGATTTAACATTGGTCTGGTCCTGCAGGCTTGCCAATCCATGGCAAGAAATGGGTAGTCTTCCCCGCAATCACCAATCCGGCGCCATGCAGACGGGAGGGTGCATCGCCGAGGCGCATTTCCGACCGGACAGGAAGTAAACCCACGCCCCCCCAAGCGGTTCACCGCGACAACGGGGCGCCTTCAGTCAGGTCGGAAATACGCCATCGCGAGCGTCCAACCGAGTGCCAGCCTCGGCCAGGAATCCCATGCGACCTTCAACCCGCTTCCCGCTCTCCGTCGTCCGTCCCTTCCTCCGCATCCTCGCACTTGCCGCTGCAGCCGTTCCGGCACTTCACGCCGCGACCTTCTCCGTCACCACCACCGCCAATTCCGGTCCGGGTTCCCTTCATCAGGCCATCCTCGACGCCAATGCCACGCCTGGCGCCGACGTCATCGAATTCAATATCGCCACCGTCGCCAAGACCATCTCTCCGCCCTCCACCGCCGCCCTTCCCACCATCACCGAGTCCGTCACCATCGACGGCACCACCCAACCCGGTTTCACCGGCGTACCCCTGATCGAACTCAACGGCTCCAGTGGCCCGGCCGGCTCCAGTGGTTTCCTCCTCCAGACCACCCAATGCGTCCTCCGCGGCCTCGTCATCAACCGCTGGAAACGGCACGGCATCGAGATCCAGGGCGGCTCCAATCACATCGTCGAAGGCTGCTGGATCGGCATCTCGCTCGCCGGCACCGCCGATCAGGGCAATGCCTCCTCCGGCATCTTCATCGACGGTTCACCCGGCAACCGCATCGGCGGGCCCGCCACCGCCCAGCGCAATGTGATCTCCGGCAACGACGATCACGGCATCCTCCTTCGCGGCACCGCTTCCAGCGCCACCCGCATCGAAGGCAATTACATTGGCCTCAACGCCGCCGGCGCCGCCTTCCTCCGCAATTCCGATCACGGCATCGCCATCGAAGAAGCCCCCGACTCCGTCATCGGCGGCGAGGCACCCGGGGCTGGCAATGTCATTTCCGGCAACAATCTCCATGGCATCTGGCTCGGTCCCGCCCCCGCTGGTCTCGGCACCGGCACCGCCCCGGCCAACACCCGCATCCTCGGCAACGTCATCGGACTCAACCCCGGCGGCACCATCGACCTTGGCAACAACCAGGACGGCATCCATCTGGTCGCTGCCACCGCCACCGTCATCGGCGGCTCCACTCCTGCCGCCCGCAACATCATCTCCGGCAACAATGGCGACGGCGTTGAACAGGCCGGCGGTCCATCCAGTGTCTCCGGCACCGTCATCACCGGAAACATCATCGGCCTGAACGCCACCGGATCCGCCATTGTCGGGAACAGCCGTCACGGCATCGCTGTTTCCGGCGGCAGCGGACCGCAGATCGGCGGGACCACCGCCGACTCCGCCAACATCATTTCCGGCAACAGCCAGCAGGGCATCCACCTCATCCGCGTCGACACCGCACCCGCCGCCCGCATCGAAGGCAATCGCATCGGCACCGATCCGGACGGAGCCCTGGACCTCGGCAATGTCCAGGACGGCATCCGGGTGGAGTTCGCCTCCGGAGTACGGATCGGGGGATCGACCGCTGGCGCCGGCAACCTGATCTCCGGCAACAACGGCAGCGGCATCCAGCTCACCGGGACCCAGTCCGCCGGTTGGGCCACCGGCACCCTCATCGAAGGCAACCGGATCGGAACCGACGCCACCGGTTCCACCGCCCTCGCCAACAACGGCTCCGGCATCTTCATCAACGCCCAGTTCAATGCCCCCGCCTCCGGCCGAATCGGAGGCCCCAGTGCCGGCCAGGCCAATCTCATCGCCTTCAACGGCGGCGACGGCGTCTTCATCAGCGGTGTCACGGCCGGCAATGCCGTTCGCGGCAATTCCATCCACTCCAACTCCCAACTCGGCATCGACCTCGGTTCCAACGGCATCACCGGCAATGACGCCACCGACGCCGACACCGGCTCGAACCTCCAGCAGAACTTCCCAGTCTTGGCCGAGGGCATCCTGCGTGCCGCCACCACCGAGATCCGTGGCACCCTCCAGACCACTGCCAACGCCGTCTTCACCCTCGATTTCTACGCGAGCGACATCGCCGACCCGACGGGAAATGGCGAAGGCCAGGAATGGTTGGGAAGCGCGGATGTCACCACCGATGCCACGGGTTTCACCGCCTTCACCGCCAATGTCGGAGCCACCGCACGCCGCTTCATCAGCGCCACTGCCACCGACGTCGACGGCAACACTTCCGAGTTCTCTGTCACCCGGCGCGCCGTGACCACCGCTGGCCCCTCGGATTTCGCCGTGACGACCGTCACCGACTCCGGCCCGGGCTCCCTCCGCCAGGCCATCCTCGACGCCAACACCGCCCTCAATCTCGGTGACCGGATCGTGTTCAACATTCCGGGTGATGGGCCCCACACCATCGCTCCCGTCACCGCCCTGCCTGCCCTCGCCGCACCCATCACCGTCGATGGCTATTCCCAGCCCGGCGCGGCTCCCAATTCCCTCGCCAATGGCTTCAATGCCACGTTGAAGATCGTTCTCGATGGAAATGCCGCCCCGTCCAGCACCGACGGACTCCGACTCGAAGCGCCCAGCACAACCATTCGCGGCCTCGTCTTCAACCGATGGAAAGGCGATGGCATCGAGATCCTCGCCTCCGCCGCCAACTCCCTCATCGAGGGCAATGTCATCGGCCTCGGCCTCGACG
>CAZDYB010000430.1:0-4414 GCA_964509045.1 uncultured Akkermansia sp. | reverse complement strand
AAGCCGGACCGCCGATGGGAACATCCTTGGCCGGGAGTGCCCGGAACTCCTCCACCCACGGATCCAACTCGGGAAGACCGCCCCGCGCATGACATCGGAGAGCGCATTGAAGGACCAACCAGGTCTCCACCGGCGGCAACGGACTGGTCAACAGCGCCTGCAGGTTCAGGAACGACCACGTGTTCCGCGCAATCTCCGCCGTCATCCGCTGGTCCCCAAGATCAGCGCAGGCGGACAACAGATGCCCCAACCGTTGATCGTCCCGGGTCTGATCCTTCAATTGCTGGCGGGGATCCGGCATGGCCGGATCCGTGACGCCCAACTCCGCCTGGGCAAAGGCCAGCCAGAGTTCCACCTCGATCTTCAGCAACCGGTGCTGGGGCAACACGCCACCACGGACGAGGCCGACCCGCCTCTTGGCCTGACGAAAATGTTCAAGGGCCGCACGGGGATCCCGTTTCGTGTCCACTCCGATCCAGGCGTCGATGCCGGACCACAATTCCTCGCACACCGGATAGCTGGCCCGTTCGGCGACCCCCGGGATGCGGCCGTAGAAGCGGGCGGCCAGGCCGGGATGGAATTCCCCGTCCAAGCCCTCCACATGAACTCCCGCAACGGCGGCCAGTCCCGTGACATACGGAAGCCGTTCGAGTTCGGCCAGCAAGGCCCGGGGACGAACCAGATCCGCCTCAACCCGGGCATTCCTCAGGAGTTCCCTCGCCAGCGCAGGAGCCGCCGCCAGATCCCGCTGGGCGCCCGGACCCAGCAGACGTTCAAGCACCTCGACCGCTTCCGCCCGTTCGGCCCGACTGGGCTCACCGGAAAGCAGCGTCTCCGCATACCAGTTGCCCGCGTGGAGGAAGTTCTGTTTCCGTGCCCGATCAAGATACCCCAGCGCCTTCCGCCGCGCCTCCGGACCTCGATCCGAGGTCGGCAGCAATCCCAACCCGACTCGCCGACCCGAATACCAACCTCCCAACCACAGGTTGGCCCCGAGGTGTCCCCGGTCGGCCAGGGTTCGCAGATGATCCCGCTTCGCCTCGGGCGTGGCGAGGGAGTGGATCGAATCCCACAACACCGCGAAGGACGGATTCTCCGACTCAGCCAGGCTGCCGACAGCGACCACGGCCACTTCGGAGCCAAGCGTCTGGGCCTGGTCATATCGTTGCTTCACCCAGGCGGCCGGAGTCATGCCCGCAGGAAAGGTCAGGACCCCCGGCTCATACTTCCCTTCGTGGACAAGGATTCCCAACTCAAGATGCGCGGACGGATCCGATTGGTTGGCTTCCACGCTCAGCTGTTCCACCCGATTCCGCAGGGCATCCGACCGCTGTTGGCGGGCCTGGGCCTCGGCACGGCGCCGGGCGTTCTCCTGCATCAACTGTTGCTGGTAGCGTTCCTCCGCCTCCCGTTGCCCGCGGTTGCGCTCGTACTCCGCCGCCCAGCGTTCCATCTCGGCCGCCCGCGCCCGTTTCGAGTTCTCATAGTCCTCGATCATCCGATCGAAGGGATTGTAGGGCCGGGTGAAGCTCTGGTTCCTGAACCGGCCCGACGCCGCGTCGTTCAGCATTTCAGTCGCGATCTTGCTGGCGTCACTCGCTCCCGGGGAATCGCGGTAGTAGGTCTGCGCCGATGCGCAGGAGATCCACCCCAGCAACACAAACACGCGCAGACAACCGCTCATACCGATGAAAGTCATTCGCAGCCCACAGCCCTTGGGAAGGGCAAAGTCAGCTCGGCCAAGCAAGGGACGGGGCCGGTCCGGAGTCAAACTGGAATGCGGGCTTCCTGGGCGGATTGGATCCCCCTTTCGTACCAGCCAGATCCGGGTTGCCATTCGAATGGGCAACGCCACCCGTCCGAGCAAGGCGCATTGCCTCACGCTCCCACCCAACCAGGCGTTGCCTGCAAAGCCTGCTGCGGGTTCAGGGCAGCAGGATGACGCGGTAGAAACCAGCTCTCGCAGCCGCTTCGCTGTGCGTCAGTTCCGCTCCCGTGCCTGCAAGGTCGCCCCGTGCGGTCCAGCCCACGTCGTCCAACGCCGCCCGAAACTCCACCCGATAGGATTTCCCGGCAATGGATGCGAAACGAAGCGTCACGGTGCCGTCAGCCAGGGTTGGCACACCAAGCACCGGTGCGACCGGCGGTTGCACGCCGGCCCCAATCGCGGCGTAGATGGCTTGCGTGAAGTCATCGAAGGTCACGAGAAAGGCCACGTCGTCGCCCTGTCCGTCCACCTGATGGATGCGGGTCCACACCTTGCCGTCGAGCTTGGCACGAACGGCGGGCACGGAGCCGGGTTCATAATAGGGCAACACCTCTTCCTGGGTGCCGTCCGAACCCCACGGGGAAGTGGTGAAGTTCAGCGTCCCGCCCGTGATGCGTCGGGGGCCGAAATAAAAGCTGTTGCCGGCACCCGTGGCGGAAACCAGGTCGCCCACCCCGACAAAGGAATGGGCACCGTCGAGATCCACGTTCACGAACTCCAACCCGGAACCGGAATAGGTACCTCCCCGAGGAAAAGGATCATTGCCGTCCACCAGTTTGGTCAACGTTCCATCCGGACCCGCGCGATAGACTCCGTATGGCCCCTGACCCTGCGGGTGGGCCGACGCGACAAAGCCGACATTCTGCCCGTCGAACGCGATCTGGTAGCGCCCCGGATGACCGGTGAAACCACCCAGGGACCCCGGCAAATCGTCACCCGTCTGGACCACTGTCCGAAGCGTCGTGCCGTCCCAGCGCAGGATGCCATTCTTCATCTCACCGTTCTCGAAGAACTGGGAGGAACCGACCACTTCGTGCCCCACGCGCACCGGGTAACCGAAGCCGTTCAGCGATTTCCCACCGACCGGATTGGCGGTATCAAACACCTTGGTGATCACGCCGTCGCGCCATTCAAACAGCCCGTAAACGAAGCCCGGCCGACCAAAACGGACTTCGCCGACGAAGTTCAGCGCACCCTCTGTCTCGTCGGTCGTGAAGTGGACCGTATCAAAATTGTTTCCAGTGCCGGCGGGCGTGTCCGTATAGACCAGTTTGGTCAGGGCGCCGTTCTGCCATCGGAACAGGCCCTTCCTGTTCGCACTCTCGCCCGCAACGATGTGAATCTTGCCGTCGCGCAACGTGAACTGCTCGATGGTCGTAAACTGCCCCCCGCTCGTGCCGGGGATGGGATCCAACTGGGCGAGCACCTTCACGAAAGGACGCCCCTTCCAGTTGGGATTCGCTTGGGCCTGGGCGCCGCCGGCGCCTGCGAAGCCAGTCAACGCGGCAAGCCCGACTACCCTCCATCGACGGGCAAACAGGTTCTCGATCATGAGGACGGGACACTAGATAACAGGCACCGTGCATAGCCATAACCATTTCCCCCTGAAGCCGCCTTCGGGTCGGGCGTCGTTTCCCATCAGGGGACGCAACAGGGTCCCACCTGATCCCACATGGTCATAGTCTCCCTCCGGGCCGCTTCGCGTCGATACTTGCTCTCCATTGCCCTTCTTCCCACTTCGGTGTCTTGCCTTGATACTCGTCTTGATGTCAGTGGCACGCCGTTCCTCCTGAAGATACGACGCCACCATTTCCACCACGTCGCGCTTTGATATCAGCGGGTTTCCTGCCTCCAGTCCAAGCCGCTTCCATACGGTGGAGGAAAGCCGGAATTCGCACGTGAAGCCGCGAAGTTGGACCAGGTTCAGGTTGCTGATGTGAGGCAGCCTTCGGTGGGTGCTCCAAGAGCTCAGTGCCTTCCAAAAATCAGTCGTTGCTTCGCGGCTTCGCGTGACACTTTCCCCCTGGGATTCCTGCATCGATACGGGTTATCCATGCAGTAGGGAGGGAAGTGGCGGCGCAGCAGATTCTTTCGCAGGCCGAGGAGTGGACGAGGCGCGTATCAATGGCTCGATCCGTAACGAGCAAGCAACGAAGGCATTGCGGAAGAAGATCCAGCCGCAACGACCAATCCTGCTGCATGGATACGGCTCAACCCTTCGCCCCTTCCAAGAGACTGGAGAACCGTTCCACCAATGCCTTCCGGTCTCCCGCGCCCTGGCCCACCGTCGCCACGTCGACCGCAGCTTCCTTCCACAACCCGTTCCATGGGGCAGAACGGAGATCGTCCACCTTTCCGGGCACCGGATGACGATTCGCAATCGACAGGGCAATGCCCAGAGGTAGCAGGACTTCGCCCAGGCTCGATCTCGATTCCTCCACGAATTCCGCCTCGCCCAACACCCGGGCGCGGCGCAAGAGATGATTGGCCCGTGCCTTCGCCTCCCCCAACCGCTTCAACTCCTCCTCTGTCAATGGCGGTGGCGATGGCGGTGTCACCACTGCATCCGCCAGCAGATCCCGTCGCCCCTGAGCCGGAACGATGCAGTTGGGAGGGAAGTGGCGGCGCAGCAGATTCTTTCGCAGG
>CAZDYB010000429.1:0-4414 GCA_964509045.1 uncultured Akkermansia sp. | reverse complement strand
CGTCTTCGAGATCGCCGACTCCAAGGACCCCAGCGTCTACAACGACCACACCCATTCCCGAAACTGGACCAAGGGCTGGAAGGCCGTGTTGGATGACATCCAACCCGACCGCCATCGCACCGGTTCCGCCAACCCCGACCACACTTCCGGTCGGGCCAACTACCTCTTCGTCTGCGGCCATGTTGTCCCCATCCAGGCCGCCGCCCTCAAACGCCGGGTCGACACGGGCGAGAACATCGCCCTGCCCGCCCACTGATTTCGGTTCCCACACAACAACCGGAACCTCAAGTCCGCTCCAGGTCATGAACAAACAACTCATCATTGCCCTCGCCACATCCACCCTCGCCGCCCAGGCCCAGACCTATATCGGCTCGGACCACGTCGACATCGGCATCGGATACAAGCCCAGCGGTTTCGACCTCCACGTGCATCAGGAGGACCCGATCGACATGGAATACGAACCCGGTGAGGTCGTGTTCCTCATCGGCAACGCCGCCGCCACCGTTTCTCCCGGAGGCGCCTACTCCGGATTCCTCGGCTCCGCCGGCACCCCGATCTGGGTCCTACCAACCTCTGAGGTGGCCAATCTTCCCTTCATTGGATTCGGCACCGAGGAACTCGATTCCGCCGACTGGCTCGGCAACATCACGCTGTCCCTCGCTTCCGTCTCCGGTCCGGGAAACTTCTCGCTCTGGAGCGTCGACAGCTTCGGATCGCCGACGGTGTTCATGAGCTCGACCGATGGCAGCGCCGCACCCGACACGCTCTCGCTGATTCCCGGCAGCCACGCCCATTACAACCTCGGCTTCACCGCCCCTGGCACCTACGAGGTCTCCTTCGCCGCCAGTGGAACCCACGCCATCGACGGCGCCATCCTCAGCGGACCTGCCACCTATACCTTCGAAGTCGTTCCCGAACCCTCCACCTGGGCCCTGCTCGGCCTTGGGACCGCTGCCCTCGGTTGGATGGTTGCCAACCGGCGCCGCTGAACCGGCCCAGGTTCGCGGTCGAACTGTCCGTTGCCAGATACCCCTCCGCGTCTCTGGCAACGGACTTTCAATTCCTGGATCGTCTGCATCACTGCCCCACTTGAATGAAGCCTCTCTCCATAACCCTCCTCGCCAGTGGCATCGCCCTCGCAGCCGATCCCGTCCGTCTCGACCTCGCCCACGTCGACATCCGGATCTCCGATGACCCCACCGCCACCAATCGCATCAGCCTGAGGATCCGCGACGCCGACTCGGGAACGCTGTACGGACTGCAGGAGGCGGTGTTGGAAGTCGGTGAATCGGCCCGGAACGAGATCCCACCCGGTTTTGAAGTCTTCGGTGCGGTGGGTTCACCCTTGTGGATCCTTCCTCAAAGCCAGGATCCCCAATTGCTGTATCTCGGATTCTCCGCCGAAGGCCTGCCGCCAGGAGTCTTTCACCCGGATTTCAATATCCAACTCGTCCAGGCGGATGGACCCGGAGATTTCTTTGCCTGGCAGTTCGCTGTCTCCGGCGACCTCGCCATGGCCATGAATTCCCGGGATGGCATCGGTCCCGACGACGCCTTTGGCATCCCCACCGGCAGCCACCAGCACTTCAACCTGGGCTTCACTTCCGACGGACTCTTCGAAGTGGTGTTCCGGGTCTCCTATCGACTGGCCGGCTCCGATGACCTCCTCGAAAGCCCGGATCAACGCATCCGGTTCGGCGTGGTCCCCTATCAACTTCCCAACCCCGCTGAACCGGCCACCCTCACCCTGCCCCGTTGGTCCGAAGGCCGCTTCCATTTCCAGGTGCTGGGCACCGCCGGCGCCTTCTACCGGATCGAAACCTCACGCGCGCTCGACCGCTGGGAATCCATCCAGGAAATCCAGACCAACCGCTCCGGCATCGCCGACATCGAACTCCCGGCCACGGAAGACTTCGGCTTCATCCGCGCAATTCCGCGCTGATCCCGCCGACTCAGCTATTCCCAGATAGCCCAACCGACCCGGAGTTCATCCGCAGATTTCGCAGATTTCGCAGATCATCCAGAGAGGAAACCACCGCTGGGTGAGGTTGGATGCCCGGGTTCCATTCCACCCTGCTTCCAAACCCATCCTCATCTGCGAAATCTGCGAAATCTGCGGATTCTTCCCTCATCTCGACGGCCCAATCGGCGGACCCCCCTTCATCTGCGCCATCTGCGAAGTCTGCGGCCCCTTTCCCTCTCCCTTCATCTGCGCCATCTGCGAAGTCTGCGGCCCCCATTCCCGTGTGCGGATCGATTCTCCCGCTCGCCTGTTCCAGATCCCGCTGTAGCCTCACCAGCGTGTCCGTCCTTTCCGATAATCTCGACGTCATCCAGGCCCGGATCGCCTCCGCCTGCCAACGCGCCGGACGCAACCCGGCCGATGTCGCCCTGATGGCCGTCTCCAAGAACCATCCCGCCGCCGCCGTCGATGAAGCCGTCCAGCTCGGCCTCACCCTCTTCGGTGAAAGCCGCGTCCAGGAAGCCCGCAGCAAGATCCCCGAATGCTCCAGTCGCGCCCGTTGGCATTTCATCGGGCATCTCCAGTCCAACAAGGCCCGCGAAGCGGTGTCCCTCTTCTCCCGGATCGAAGGAGTCGATTCCCTCGATCTCGCCCGCGAACTCCAACGCCAGGCCGACAAGCAGTCCAAACGCCTCCCCATCCTCCTGGAGGTCAATGTCGCCGGCGAATCCTCCAAGTTCGGATGGGCTCCCGAGGCCGTCCTCGACGCCCTTCCCGCCCTTCAATCCCTCTCCCGCCTCGAATTGCAGGGCTTCATGACCATCGCGCCCTACTCCACCGATCCCGATCGCGCCCGTCCGGTCTTCCGCCGTCTCCGCGAGTTGCGCGATGCCGCCGCGGACCGGCTCGGGACCCCTTTGCCCGTCCTCAGCATGGGAATGAGCGGCGACCTCGAGGCCGCCATCATCGAAGGCTCCACCGTGGTGCGCATCGGCACCGCCCTGTTCGGACCCCGACCCCGACCTGAATGAAGCGCCCGGCCGGGGCAACCCGTCGTGTGCCCGGGCAGGTCACCCCTGCCCAGCGCATGTTGAGCTCCCCGCCGGATTCCAGCGCTTGAACCCCGAAACGTTTCCTGTTCTATCCCCCCACGCATGACCACTGAAACGCTCCACTTCGAGAGCGCCCGGGCAGTCCAACAGATCATCGGTACCGACGACCGGAACCTCCGCTCCCTCGAAAAGGAACTGGGCGTCAAGGCCACCATCCGCGACGGCATGGTCCGTCTCGAAGGCGAGGAGGACGGGGTCGCCCGCGCCAAACACCTGTTCAATGTCCTGTCCGATCATCAAAAGGCCGGCAACACCGCCCGCCCCCGCGACTTCTCCCACGCCCTGCACGTGGTCAAGAACGACGGCAACGAGGCCCTCGGCGATCTCTTCAACCAGAAGTTCGCCACCACCACCAAGAAGGCTCCCGTCTATCCCAAGACCTCCGGCCAACGCCGCTACGTCGAGGCCATCCGCGACAACGACATCACCTTCGGCATCGGGCCCGCCGGCACCGGCAAGACCTACCTCGCCATGGCCCTTGCCGTGAACGCCCTCAAGGAAGGCAAGGTCTCCCGCATCATCCTCACCCGCCCCGCCGTCGAGGCCGGTGAAGCCCTCGGATTCCTCCCCGGCGACCTCTACCAGAAACTCGATCCCTACCTGCGCCCCCTCCATGACGCACTCCACGACATGATGGTCGCCGACGAAATCCAGCGGAGCATGGAGAAGGGAATCATCGAGATTGCTCCCCTCGCCTACATGCGCGGCCGCACCCTCAACCAGGCCTTCATCATCCTCGACGAAGCCCAGAACACCACCGGCGAACAGATGCTCATGTTCCTCACCCGCCTCGGCTTCGGCTCCCGCGTCGTCGTCACCGGCGATCCCACCCAGATCGATCTCCCCCGCAACAAACGCTCCGGCCTCATCGAGGCCGCCCAGGCCCTCGCCCAGGTCGAAGGCATCGCCCTCGTCCAGTTCGACAAACGCGATGTCGTCCGACATCCCCTCGTCCAGCGCATCGTCCACGCCTACGAACGACATCGCGGCACCCAACCCCCACCCTGATCCCCCCGATGCCTGCCCACGCGCCGCTGGTCTCCATCTCCAATCGCCAGCGCGACCGTCGCATCTCCGTCCCCGCACTCCGTCGCTGGACCCTCACCGCCCTTCGCCTCCTCCAGTCCGATGCCGAACTCGGCATCCACCTCGTCACCGCCGTCGAGATGGCCGACGTCAATTGGCGTTTCCTCCGGCATTCAGGCTCCACCGACGTCATCACCTTCGATCACGGCTCAGTCCCCGGCCGACTTCACGGCGAACTCTTCATCTCCATCGCCGATGCCGTCGCCCAGGCCCGATCCTTTCAAACCACCTGGCAACAGGAACTCGGTCGCTA
>CAZDYB010000428.1:0-4417 GCA_964509045.1 uncultured Akkermansia sp. | reverse complement strand
ACGTCTCGGCACCAGTTCCTTCACCCGCCCCCAACCCCACGCCAACCCTCCCGTGAATCACGGATCCTCCACTTCCACCACCCTCACTTTGCGCCCCCCCACCGTTTCCCATCCCGACCGACCACCCGCCAGGACCGCAACCAGCATCGGCCGGATCCAGGCCAGGATCATCGATCCCACCGCGACACTTCCGCAGAACCCGCCCACAAGCCGGAAACTGATCAGACCCAGGACACCCATGCCCACAAGGATCCCGCCTTGAATCAGCACCCCCCGGATCCATCGCCCCAGCCACACCCGGAAGCGCGGACGCGGCTGGGGCATCAGGAACATGCCGCCGACCAGGTCGGGAATCCCCTGCATCAATGTCAACCCCAGCAATCCGGCCAGCACCACTGAACCCGACAACTCGGTCGGATCGCCCCACTTCAATCCCACCAGGCCCAGAGTTGCCAACCCCACCCACAATCCAACACCCAGGATGCCGATGCGAAGCCGTCCCCGGGCAATCCGTTGCTGTTCGTCATTCATCATGTCCCTGTCCCGCACCATGCCTCACTTCAACCGTTCGCCAAATGCCACCCCGAGGTCCCTGCCGGTGGATGCATCCACCCCCAGGAAGCGGATCCCTGCCCTCATCGGGACGACTGGATTCCGGTTTCGGCCCGCCGACATCGTTCATAAGTCCCCTTGGGTTGTCTCCCCGCCCTGAATAGGATCGGGCCATGCATCGGATGAACTGCGCATCCCCCCGGCGATTTCTCGCGCCCTGCCTGGTGGCTTGGATGCTGGGTTTCTGGCTGGCTCCCGTGCTTGGCCAAACCACCTATGACGGTCGCGCTCCCACCGCAGCCTGGCGCACCGCTGCGCTGGCAGGCATCGAGCGGAACCGCACTGCCCGACTCGCCTTCACCGTACGTGACACCGACGGATTCCCGGTTCCTGGCGCCACGGTTGAAGTGCGACTGCTCCGGCATGATTTCCGGTTCGTACCCGACTCAGCAGGATCCAACGACAATCCGCCGAAGTGGCTTTCCCTCGAACCCGACGACGATCTGACCGCATCCGACCGCAATGGCCTGATGCGTTACCGGGCCTTCGCCAATGACCAGCGCGAGCGGGGTAATCCGGTTGAACCCGCCTCCCTTCGCGCCCATTTCCGCTCGCACCTGCCCTCCCCCATCGAACTCATGGCCCGTTTCGACCTCGTCTCCGGCATCCTGGGAGGATTCGACACCCGCCCGCTATGGATCACCGGCCTGGAAGTGGATGTCGGCGATGCGTCATTGCAGCGGGACTACACCCGGGACGTCCTGATTGCAGCGTTCAGTCATCCGGCCGTGCAAGGCGTGCAACTGGGGAACTCCGGATCAAGTCAGGCGGGTCTGGCATCCCTGGGTTCAACCGTCTGGAACGAGTTGCTGAAACAACAGTGGACCACCCGCACGAATGTCCGAACCACTTCAACCGGCCGCGCCCAACTCCGTGGCTTCAAAGGCACCTACGAACTCGCCATCCTGCTCCCCGGCATCCGACACGTCGTGCAGGTGGATCTGACCTCAGACACCCACTCCAACATCACCGTCCCTGCCATCCCCCCGACCCTCACCGTCGTCCCCGGCGATCTCTTTGAGTACACCTGGCCCATCACCGCCTTCGGTTACCGCCTTGAAACCGGCTCCGGCCCGGGTGACTCCGATTGGGAACCCGTCGACGCCATCGCGATGTCAACCCCGCGGGGTTGGCGCATTCAGTTGCCGCCACCGGGCAACGGTTCCCAACTCCTCCGGTTACGCCGCCAGGGACCACCGCAGCGGTAGCCACCTGCATTTCCCTTCCCTGCATGATCCCGCGCATCCTCCTGGGTCTGATCCTGTTTCTGGTCGGGATTGGTTTTTCAGCCCGGGCCGCTTCCACCAATCTCGTCTGGCGGTGGTCCAATCCCCTGCCCTTCGGCGCCAACATCGCCGACCTTGCCTTCCGCCCCGGTCAACCCACCGCAGCCGTCGCCGAGTATGGCCAGGTCTTCCTGAGTACCGATCTCTTCAACTGGAGCCGTCCCGAGACAGGGACCCGAAAGTGGCTTCGGTCCGCCGTCCATTTCACACCACCGGCGACTGAAGCCTCCACCCACCTGGTGATCGTCGGTGAGGAAGGGACCGTCCTCGTCTCCACCAACCTCGCACGGTTCACCACGGTGGACCTGGGCACGACGAACTGGCTGGAAGGCGTCACCGCCTCCGAATCACGCCTGGTCGCCGTCGGAGATCGCGGCGCCATCTACACCTCCGAGAACGGCTTCGACTGGACCCTTCGCAACACGCCCTTCACGACCTGGCTGCGCGGGGTCACCTGGCGACCCGGTGGACCGTTCGTCGTGGTGGGTGAAAACGGGTTCATCGCCACCAGTCCGGATGGCATCCAATGGACCCCACAGAACTCGCGCACCACACAATCCCTGAACCGCGTCATACCTCTGGCCAACGGATTCTGCGCCGTCGGCGAGAACGGTGCCGTGGTCGTCGACACCGCCAATTCTGCGATCAACTGGCGTCCCCTTTCCACCGGGGCCAACGGAGATCTTTACGCCGCCGCCCAGGAGTTCCGTGCCGACCTTCCCGGACAACCCGTGGGCGCCCTGTTGATTGCTGGCGATGCCGTCCTCCGATCTGGGATCCCGTCATTGAACCTGTGGATCGATGAGACGGATCCACGCCGGTCCGCCCCGGCTCCCGGCGCCACCTATCTTGCCGGCTACTGGAACGAGACCGAAGCCGTGTTCGCCGGCCGGGCCGGCGTCTTCGCCCTGGGTTCGCGTCCCGCGATCGCCTCGGCGTTTCAATGGACGGTTCCACCCTCACCCCCCCGGGGTTGGCTCTTCGATGTCGCGTCGCATTCCTTCCTCCAGACCAACATCACCGCAACCCTGATCAACGACGTCCCCACGCTGCACACCCGGGTGCTCACCAACGAGTCCCTCGTCGCCGTCGGCGACGGCCCGGTCATCCTCCAGTCCGATCGCGGCATCACCTGGACCACCGCCCTCCTTCCCACCAATGCGGCGAACATCGTCTACCTCGGTATCGCCAGCGCGCCCGACGTCCTCGTCGCAGTCGGTTCGTCCGGCACCATCTCCCACAGCCCCGCCAATCCGGTTCCCCTCCTCACCACCAACGTCCTCACGAATTCCCTGGGCCAGGCTGTCTCCGTCACGATCACCAACCTCGTCAGCACACTCGGCCTCGCATGGTACCCGTCCCCTTCACCCGTCACCACCCCACTCCAGGGCATCGACTGGTACGACCACCGTTGGATCGCCGCCGGAGCCGCCGGGGTCCTGCTCACCTCCACCAACGCCATCGATTGGTCCCAACTGCCCTCGCCCGTCGCCAACTACCTCTCCTCCGTCGCCGCCTCACCCCTGGGTTGGGTTGCATCCGGCGATTCCGGAACACTCCTGACCTCACCGGATGGCCTGGTCTGGACCCAGCGCGCGTCCGGTACATCCCGATGGCTGCTGCGAACCCGCTGGCTGGGTGACCGGTTCCTGAGCGTGGGTCAGGCCGGCGTCCTCCTCTCCTCGACCAACGCCATCGACTGGAGTCCCCTCGACTCCAGTGTAAGCCAGCAACTCAACGACGTGTTCCGCGTCAACGACACGTTCTATGCCGTCGGCAACCAGGGCGTGGTCATCGGCAGCACCGATGGCATCCGCTGGTCCCGGCTCGCCACCCTCACACCCAAGGCGCTGCAGGGACTGGCCCACGCCGATGGCCGACTCATCGCCGTCGGTGCCGATGGCTCCATCCTCCGCGCGGTCGTCGAATCCCTCCCCACACCCCTGCGACTCGCCGAATGGCCGCGTTCAGCTTCCGCCAACGTCTTCCTGTTCACCGGCGAACAGGACCACCGTTTCCAGCTGGATCGCGGCACCGACCTCGTGAACTGGATACCCTCGCCCATCCTGGAAATTGAGGATCCCGAGGGAACCCTGCTCCTCATCGATTCGACGGACAGCAATCTGGACCGGGAATTCTTCCGGGTTCGAGGGCTTCCGGACGACGGTGAGGAATCCAGGTAACCGCGGCCGCCCGACCCGGAACGGTGTTTGGGTCCCCGGAACAAGGCGCCCCATCGAAACGGCGCACCTGGATGTGTTTCGTAGTGTTTCGTAATCCGTCCCCTTCCGACAGGCCGTTGCCCAACAAACGCACGAACCCAACCAGAACAGTCCCCGGCTTCTGTGGGTTCGGTAGCGATGCATCCCGAAGCGGTTGGCAACTCCGCAACGTCCCTCGGCCCCGATCGTGATCCCCGTGGATTGCCACCGCTCGTCCCGGCCTGCGTCCCCAACGGGGACCGGGAATTCAGCCCAGGGCTGAGGGAGCTCGGCGACCGATGCCCTGGGTTGTCCCAC
>CAZDYB010000427.1:0-4424 GCA_964509045.1 uncultured Akkermansia sp. | reverse complement strand
TCCGGAGATTCGGGCGAAGAGGTCGCAGGTGCAGGACACGCTGCGGCGGGAGGAGGAGAGCTTCAACCGGACGTTGGACAACGGGATTGCGTTGTTCAATGAGGCGGCCACGCGGGGTGACATCACGGGACCGGTGGCCTTCCGGCTCTATGACGAGCAGGGATTTCCGCTGGACCTGACGGAGTTGATGGCACGGGAGCGGGGCTTGAAGGTGGACGTGGCGGGATTCCATACCTTGATGGAGGAGCAGAAGGCCCGGGCACGGGCCGCCCAGAAGAAGACCGTGATCGAGTTGTCCCAGATCGAGACCCAGGTCCCGACGCGCTTCCTGGGGTATGAGACGCTGACGACTTCGGCAAAGGTGTTGGAGGTGGTGGTATTGAAGGAGCGCACGGCGGTGGTTCTGGATGCGTCGGCCTTCTACGCGGAGATGGGCGGGCAGGTTGGCGATACCGGGGAAATGTCTGGCAGCGGCCAGTTGTGGCGGGTGGTGAACACCCAGAAGAGCGGCAACACCTGGCTGCATTTCATCGAGGGCGATGACGCGCCGGCGGTGGGATCGCAGGTGGCATTGTCTGTTGATGCGGTGCGTCGGGCGGCGATCCAGCGGCATCACACGGTGACCCACCTGTTGCACTGGGCGCTGCATGAGGTGGTGAGCCGGGATGCCACGCAGAAGGGTTCGTCGGTGAGTCCGGAGAAGTTGACCTTCGACTTCAATGCGGCGGCGTTGACGGCGGTGCAGGTGGCCGACGTGGAACGGTTGGTGAATGAACGGATCCTGGAGAACGCCACGGTTTCCTGGGTGGAAATGCCGTATGCCCAGGTCAAGGCGCGGCCCGATGTGCTGCAGTTCTTCGGCGACAAATACGGCGAGTCGGTCCGGGTGGTGCAGATCGGGGGACGCGCCCAGGCCCTGGATGGGTACTCGATGGAACTTTGCGGCGGGACGCATACCCGTGCGACGGGGGAGATCGGGTTGTTCCGGATCACGGCGGAGAGCGCGATTTCAGCCGGGGTGCGCCGGATTGAGGCTGTGGCGGGGATGTCGGCGTATGCGGCCATGAACGCGGATCTCGGGCTGCTGCGGTCGGTGGCGGGACGGTTGAACGCTCCGATGACGGATCTCGACAAGAAGATCGAGGCGTTGCTGGCGCATCAGAAGGAGGTGGAGCGGCAATTGAAGGTGGCGGTGGCCCGCAATGCCTCGAATGCTGCGGGCGAATTGCTCGGGCGTGCGACGACGCACAACGGGATCCCCCTGATCGTGCATAACCTGGGCGAGAGCGAAGGCGATTTCCTCCAGGCGGTGGTGGACGCATTGAGGGGGCGGTTTGCCGGAGTCGTGGTGCTGGGTGGCGGAGCGGCCGGCGCTGTGACGTTGGTGGCTTCGGTGTCGCCGGATTTCACCGGCAAGGTGCAGGCTGGAAAAGTCATCCAGGCGATTGCGCCGCTCGTGGGCGGCAAGGGCGGAGGCCGACCTGATCATGCGCGGGGCGGTGGACGGGATGCGACCCAGGTGGATGCGGCCCTGGCGAAGGTGCGGACCTTGTGGTGACGGGTAGGGGGGAAGTTGCAGGTGCTCTTTCAGGGCGCATCGGCAATCCCAGCCACCCGAGGACACAAAACTCCCCAACTCGAGCCAACCCGGATGTTGACGGGGTCGGAGATGTGTCTTTACGCCGGAGGCGTTTCAGCCATCAGCCAATACGGGGTCGCGAAGCGCGCCCCGGGTCATGCGGTGGGATGAATCCTTACCCCGGAGGGGCTTGAGATCCGTCTGCAACCCCTCCGGGGTTGCTCCACCTTTTTGCACCCCAACCCGGGGTACGCTTCGCGAGTGGGCGCAGGATGACCCAAATGATGCCGACGAGTTGACCATTGTGGATGCGCTCGTTGACTCCGGGGGAGGGGTTCCGCAGGATTTCCCTCGATTCACATACACATGAGCAAGAAGTCATCTGCCAAGGCGTCCATCCAGAACTCACAATTGCAGGAAACGCGGGTTTTCAAGCCTGCCAGGGAATTCTCGGCGAAGGCGCAGGTGTCCTCGATGGCGGCGTATCGGAAGGAATGGGCGGAGTCGGTAGGGAATCCCGAGCGTTACTGGGGGCGGGTGGCGAAGTCGGAGTTGGTGTGGATGAAGCCGTTCGGGAAGGTGCTGCAATGGAAGGAGCCTTTCGCGAAGTGGTTCGTCGGGGGGCAATTGAATGTGGCGGCCAACTGCCTCGACAAGTGGTTGGGCACGGCCGTGGCCAACAAGGCGGCCCTGATCTGGGAAGGTGAACCGGCCGCCGACGGAAACCCAGGTGAGGAACGGATCTTCACCTATCTCCAGTTGCATCGCGAGGTGTGTCGGGCGGCCAACCTGTTGAAGCGGCACGGGGTGAAGAAGGGCGATCGTGTGATCCTGTACCTGCCCATGATCCCGGAGGCAGCCATTGCCATGTTGGCATGTGCGCGGATCGGTGCGGTTCACAGTGTGGTGTTCGGCGGGTTCAGCGCGCAGTCGGTGGCGGATCGCATCCTCGACTGCGGTGCCAAGCTCGTGATCACGTCGGATGGCGGATATCGGCGTGGGGCGATTGTCCCGCTGAAGAAGAATGTGGACGAGGCGTTGACGTTGAAGGATGCGGCGGGGGAACGGTTGGCGAAGTCGGTGACATCGGTGCTCGTGGTGCGTCGGACCGGACATGAGGTTCACTTCGAGGAGGAACGTGACTTCTGGTGGCACCGTGAACTGGAGTATGTCGATGCGGTGTGTCCGCCGGCAAAACTGGATTCGGAAGCGCCCCTGTTCATCCTGTATACCAGCGGTTCGACTGGAAAACCAAAGGGCATCCTGCACACGACTGCGGGCTATCTGTTGGGGGCCAAGATGACCCACAGTCGGGTCTTTGATGTCCGGGATGAGGATGTCTATTGGTGCACGGCGGATGTGGGCTGGGTGACCGGTCACAGTTATATCGTCTATGGCCCACTGGCGAACGGGACGACGTGCGTGATGTATGAGGGCGCACCGAACTGGCCGGAGCCGGACCGGTTCTGGCGGATCATCGAGAAGTATCGGGTGACCATCCTGTACACCGCGCCGACGGCGATCCGTGCCTTCATGAAGTGGGGGGATCAGTGGGTGAAGAAGCACGACCTGAGTTCGCTTCGGCTCCTGGGGTCGGTGGGTGAGCCGATCAATCCCGAGGCATGGATGTGGTACTACACGGTGGTGGGCGGGAAGCGGTGTCCGATTGTGGATACCTGGTGGCAGACGGAGACGGGGGCGATCATGATTTCGCCTTTGCCGGGAGCGACCCCTTTGAAACCGGGAACGGCGACCCTGCCGTTCTACGGGATTCAACCCGAGGTGGTGGACGACGCGGGGAATCCCGTGCCGAAGGGAACGAGCGGCAAGTTGGTGGTGCGGAAGCCATGGCCTTCGATGCTCCGGGGTATCTGGGGGGATCCGGCGCGCTTCAAACAGACCTATTGGAGCGAGGTGAAGGGATCCTACTTCACCGGCGACGGCTGTCGGCAGGATAAGGACGGCTATTTCTGGATCGTGGGCCGGATCGACGACGTGTTGAACGTGGCTGGGCACCGGATCGGGACAGCGGAAGTGGAGGGGGCGTTGGTGAGTCATCCGTCCGTGGCGGAGGCAGCGGTGGTGGGGCGGCCCGACGAGTTGAAGGGGCAGGCCCTGGTGTGCTTTGTGACGCTGAAGACCGGTCAGGTGGCGACGGCGGAACTGAAGGCCACCTTGCGGAATCATGTGGGGCAGGAGATCGGGCCGGTGGCCAAGCCGGACGACATCCGGTTCGCGGACGCGCTGCCGAAGACCCGTTCAGGAAAGATCATGCGCCGGCTGCTCAAGCAGGTGGCTTGCGGTCTGGAAATCAAGGGCGACACCACCACGCTGGAAGATCTGACCGTCCTGGCGAAGCTGGCGGCGGAGGATTGAATCGCCGGGATTCCGTGAGGGGCAAAAAAAGTTCTGACTATCTTGCAACCTTTGTCGGGAGGCCCCGTGAGGGATTTGCGAGGCCGTCAGAGTTGGTTGCCGCGGGAAGGATCTGCGGGACGGCCGCCGGACTGTTCGGCCGCGCCAAGGCGACCGTTGGAGCCAGTCCGGAACCTGAAGGCAGCGGGGTGGGGACCCCGTCAGGCAGTGTGCAAGCTGCCTGATCCCGCGTATCAGCCACGTGGGAACGGGGCAGTCGGAGGACACCGGACGGCGGTGGTTCACCGGCTGCCCCCTTTTTCATGGAAACAACGTGCTGCAACCCGCCGACGATGGAGGAATGGGGTCCAGCCGTATCCATGCAGCAGGATCGGTCGTTCCGGCTGGATCTTCTTCCGCAATGCCTTCGTCGTTCGCTCGTCATCCCGCGCTGCGGGACGCCTCGCTCACTCCTCGGCCTGCGAAGGAA
>CAZDYB010000426.1:0-4467 GCA_964509045.1 uncultured Akkermansia sp. | reverse complement strand
CGAACAGTTCGCGCAATTGTTCCACGGTGATGGATTCGAGGGGATTGTCGCCGTGAACGTAGATCGCCAGAGCATCGTACCCCACGACGTACTCGCGCGGTTCCTTGCCAGTCGCCTCCAGCGCCGCCTCCGCTTCCGCCGCCTTCAGATCTCGACTGCTGTTCGCCAGATCGGCCGAACCCCGGATGAGCGCCGCCACGCCAACCCCTGAACCGCCACCGGAAACCTCCACCCGCACCCCGGGCTCAACCTGCGCGTAAGCCTCCGCCCATGCCTGAGCGAGATTCACCATGGTGTCGGAACCCTTCCCCAGGATGAGCGGACCCGCCGCCTCACGCGGTGAACACCCCAACAACAGGCCCACCGCCAGCAAGGCCGTGTAGAGCCGCGATCCGGACCAGCCTGGACATCCGCGCCGCATCAGGAGGCCAGGTTAGCCCCCGGATCGCGTCCCGTGAATCGCGCCCCGTGTTCACCCGCCAATCGTAGCGCCCCTGCCACATTTCCGTCGCACGACCCACCCTCTCTTGGTCATTGCACACCCTGGATTGCGTTGGAGGCAACCCAAGGACAGAAAGCCCACGCATCTCCTGCGTTCCCCGATCTCGCCGGTGATGTCCAATGGCCTTTCCACGCCGTCCTGCGCCAGCCCGTCCTGCGCCAGCAATTCCCCTCCGCCACCCCGGTTCAAGGCGCCGGCACGATCCGGTAGAATCGCGCCGCACCACCCGTCGCACCGGTCTTGGGCGGGCCATCATCCGTCCACCGGATCGGGCTGCCCGTCCCGATCAACCTCTGGGCCGCTCCCGTCCAATCGATCAGGTCCGCGCTGTACTCGATCCGATACGGCCGGTTCAGATCCGGATGGAATCGGAGGCTGAAGTTCCCTCCCGGAATCGGTTCGACATCCTGGATCCACAGCGGGGTTTCAGATCCGGCATTCACCCCGGTCTCGCCCAGGGCCACCACGGTGGACGGCGCCGCCATCCGGCCACTGGCACGCGACAGGAACTGGAGGGTGAACTCCACGGTTTCGCCGGGCTCGATCACCCGTCCGTATTCCGCATAGGGAATCCCGTTGTCCACCCCGGCCGCGTTGAAGAGCTCGATCTGGGGTGGCAATCCCGGCACATGGACCCGGGCGCCCTGCAAGGGTTCGCGTCCGTGATTGCTGATGCGCACCACCTGGCTGAACAAGCCGGGATCCACGTTGCCCTGCACCGGGCTGATGACCACGCGATTGGGGGCAGGTTGAGGCACCAACACCAGTGCGGCGGGCCGATACTCCAACGCCCAGGCAACCCCACCCAGCACCGGCGGCAATTCCACCGGATCGAACGTGCCCATCCGGTTTCCATAAGTCATCACCACCAACTCGTTGGTCGGGTCCGGCACAAACCCCGCCTTGTAACCCATCTCCAGACGTCCACCCAACCTCGCCGTCTCCGTGATCCGGATCGGCGGTCCGTCGCGATCCACCGCGATCTCCAACGTGCCCCCGTTCACCATGCTGAACTCCTTCGCATCCACCGTTCCCCCCTGCACCACCATCCGGCCCCTTCCCCCGGCACCGATCTCCAGGATCTCCCGGATCAACTGGGCTCCACCGGCCTGACGCAGTTCGGATTCCAGGAACGAGTCCGCTCCAATCCGCACCACCACGGCATCCAGCGTGCCGCCCGACAGTTCATAGAAGCCGGTCCTGGCGCCGCGCGTCCCCACCGCCAGTCCGCCATCCACCCGATGCATCCCGCCGGATTGCCGGAATCCGTCCGACGCCCCACCGCCGATGAAGGAACCGCGCGTGGTCAACGTGCCATTCGACAAACGGTACCTGCCGCTCACACCGCCATCCGGTCCCACCCCGAACTCGGTCACCGTCACGGAACCGCCCGACTGTTCAAAGCTGCCATCCCCGCCGAACCCGACGAACAACGACGAGGCCGTGACCGATCCGGTGCCGTCCAACACCACGCTGCCGTGTGAACCGTTGAACTCACCCAGCATCAGCAACCGACCCACCGCCAACGCCGCATCCCCGATCATCAATCGTCCCGTTGAAGTCGAACCCACCCACAGATTGCTGGCCCAACCGTTGCCCCCTGCCAGTTGAACGACGCCATTGCTCCCGATCCGTGCCCCGTCCTGCGGCCGTGGAATCCCCGTCGACCAGTGCAACGCATTCGTCCAGGCGTTGGTTCCACCCGTCCACACCGTGTTCTGCGGCGCCAACGGATTGATCGCGTTCACCCGAACCGTGTCCGTCACCCGGACCGCTCCCAGGACATCGGTGACCCGGGCCGACAGATTCTGGGATCCCACTCCGATGGGTCCGAAGGTCAGTTGATACGGAGGTTGGGTGACCGTTCCGAGGAGTTCGTTGCCATCCCGCAGGAACTCCACCCGCGCGATGGCGGCGTCGGCGTTGGTCACTGCAACCGCCAGGAACAGGTTCGCGGGAATGGCCACGACTGCGCCGTTGGTCGGGGCCGTCATCACCACCGTCATCCGCGAATCCACCGTCACCGTGACCGGACGCGACGCCACCACGTCGCCATTGGTCGCCTGGGCCACAGCCGTCAACTGATGGACCCCGACCGGCGCATTGGACCAGGTCCAGGTGAAGTCGGGACCGGAGTTGGTTCGCGCGACGACATTGTTGGTGAAGAAACGGACCTCGACGCCACCGGAGGGACCCTGGCTCGGGGTGGCGATCATCGGGATGGGTTGCCCGGGAAAGAACAGGGTGTTGGTGACGGCCAATGCCAGATCCACCCGCATGCTGTTGCCTCCGCCCGCCGACCACACCAGCGCGTTGGCCACCAGTCGCGTGCCGTCCCCGGCCGATTCCCACGAATCGAACCGGTGCGCATTCGATGCCGGATGCAGGTTGAGCCCGACCACCCGTCCATTGCCCGCCGACCGTGTCGCCACCAGCGGCGATCCATTGGACCAATCCGCCACCCGCTGCGATCCGGCCCTGACCTGCACCGGCATCAGCATGGAAAACCCTTCCACTCCACGCAGTGTCCCGATGCCTTCGAGCACCGGATGGGAGGGAAGCCGTGGGACCCAGGTCGGGCGACTCACCGTCGCCCGATTCTGGGCGCTCCAGGGCATCAATCCATCCGACACCATCCGACCGGTGACCGGACTGAGCGGGCTGAGGATGACTCCGCTGTTCAAGCCCAAGACCACGCCCACGCCTTCATTCAGACGTTCGGCCAACAGGTTGCCCAAGGACTGGGAAGCTCCCGGCACGCCCACGCCGTACACCAGCACGGCGTCGTAGGCGCGCAACACGTCCGCCGTGGGCAACAGCACCGCGGCAGGCACCGGGAATGCATCCACCCCGCGAAACCGTTCCGTCGCACGCAGCGCCGTCCGCACCGCCCCCGCATGGGAATCATTTCCCATCCCGATCACCGCCACCCGAGGTGCGTTGGTGTTGAATCCACGGATCTCCACCGTCACCGGCGCTGAAGTTCCACGCGCTCCGGAACTGTCGGTGGCCACCGCCGTCAACCGCAGGGTTCCCGCCACCGGATTCGTCAGCACCAGTCCATGGGGTCGGACATTGCCTGTCCCCAACAACCGATCCTCGTCAAAGAACTCCACCTGCGTCACCCGCCCTTCCTGATCCCGCACCGAAGCCAGCACCAGCAGGTCATCCCCTTCCAGCAACTGCGCCCCGACCACGGGTTGAACCACCGTCACCGTCGGCGCCCGATTGGTCCGGCCCGGCCTGGGATTCGGGTTCAGCAGGAAGGCGTGCACGGTCGGATCCGAACTGCCGAACACCCCGTATCCAACGATCTGCCCGACGTCGTTGATCCCGTTGGCCTGCATCAATCGCCACGGCGAACCCTCCACGATCAGGTCGTTGAGGTCGTGCATCCGGTTGGTCATCCAGAGGAAGGCGCGTTGATCCGACACCCCCACGATCTGGTTCGAAGCATTGATTCCATAAGGCCGGTTCTCTCCGATGCCCAACCGGCCGAGTTCAACAATACCTTCCGGCGTCCACAGGAAGCACATGGCCGGACTTCCATCGAATCCACCCCGCAAACCGGCGATGACCCCGGCCGCATTGATCGCCCACGCCTGGCTGATGGCATGACCTTCCATCCCCGACAACGCTTCCATGCCCGTCTCCGCGCGCCATCGGAAAGCCCGCGCACCCCCCGGCACCTGACTCCAACCCACCACCACGCCGGCATCGTTGATCGCCGTGGCATCGCTCTCCTCACCTCCCAACGTCCCGAGATCCATCGCTTCCTCCGCACCGAACAACGCCGCATGCGCCCGACCGGCCTGCACATGACTGTTGCCCACCGCCAGGCCGGCGTTGTTCAACCCGCGCACCACACTCTGCTGGGTGAATGGCGACAGGAACGGAAGCCGCCTCCATTCGCCCGCCTCAACCAGGTAGGATTCCATCCCCAGATTCAGGCTGACCACACCCCG
>CAZDYB010000425.1:0-4484 GCA_964509045.1 uncultured Akkermansia sp. | reverse complement strand
GTCCATCCGCATGTCCAAAGGCCCGTCCGCCTGAAACGAAAAGCCCCGGGCCGCCGAATCGAGCTGGAACGACGAGACGCCCAGGTCCAGCAGAACCCCGTCCGCCTTCCCTTTCCCCAACCATTGGTCCAGTCCCGAAAAGTTCATCCGCTTCAACTCCCATCTCCCCGCATATCCGCCCAGTCGTTCCGTCGCCGCTTCAATCGCGTCGCCATCGCGGTCGCATGCCCAAAGGAAACCGTCCGGGGAACTCGCCTCCAGGATCGCCGCGCTGTGCCCACCGCCCCCACAGGTGCCGTCGACCCATCGGCCGCCGGACCTCACCGCCAGGTGCTCCAGCACCTCCCTCAGCAATACCGGTTTGTGGATGAAGCCGCGCATCTCGCATGTCCTGTTTCCTCCGTTCCCCACCTCAGTCCACTCCCACCTTCAGATCTCCCACCCGACGCCCCCGAAGCCGCTTCCACGCCCGGTCCGACTCCGCTTCCACCGCCGGTTGTCCGGTCTCCGGCGGACGTGATTCATGCAGGACCCGAGTTCCAGACCGGCGCCGCACCCACTCCACGTCGTCGTCCCCCAACGTGTGCCGCAGGGGACGCACTCCTCCCAGGATCATCTCCAACTGCTCCGGCGTCCGCGTCAGGCGCCCCGCGCCCGACCGTCGAAACCAGGTCCACGGCTTCCACCAGCTCCGCACCGGACCCAACACCCATCGCTTTCCATCCGAATCGCTTCGTTTCATGTCATCCTCCATTCCCGATCTCCCGATCCAATCCGGCTCTATCCCCCCGCCAGTTCTCCGGGCCAGGCATGTCCGCGGACTTGGAGGGGCTTGTGTCCTTTGGTGGTTCAGGGAGCCGGCGCCATCGATTTCACCAACACCCGCTCGTCGCGACGCGCCTCGTCGTAGTCGTCCGGGTTCCACACCTCGAACCAGTCAATGCAACCCACCAACAAAGCTTCCTTGCCCAGTTGCGTCGGCTTCCTCAACTCGCCCGGCAACGTGAACCGCCCCGCCCCGTCCAGATCGATCCCCATCATCCGCTCCGCCCAGTCGTGCCGCTGCGCCATCGCATTGGCATTGGTAAACGATTCATTCCCACGCCGGACCCGCGACACAAACAGGTCGAACTGCTCCATCGGCAGGACCATCAGGAATTGCTTCCCCGTCGTCGCATGCTGCGTCACCACCGCCACCAACTCCTCTTCCGAAACCCGCATCTTCCACTTCACCGGAAACTGGATTCTCCCCTGCCCGTCCACCCCGTGCTTGTACTTCCACGTAAAGCAAGGACGCTGACGCCCCACCCGGGGTGTTCCCGGATCGGCCGTCGCCGTCTGCTCATTGACATCGTTGGAAGCCATGGTCGCCGCGCTCTCGTCCGCAGGACCCGGATCGCCTTTCCCCTCGCCGCTCCCCAGGCCCTTCCTTCCACTTCCTTCCACTTCCACCAACCCGGGAGGCACTCAATCCACTAAGCCCTACTGACAGTGCCCGGTGTACGACTTCACGCCCCTACCGGTCAAAGTAATTCAACTTTCCGCCACTACAGAGGTTATCCACATTCTGTTCACAGGTTATTCACATATCTCTATCCAGTTCCATTGGAGCATGTTATGAAATCAGTTTCCCACCCCAAAACCTCCTGACGCCAACCACCCCCCTCCCCTCCCTCCCCTCCTCCCCACTTTCCTCCCCTGCTCACCGCACTTCCCCACTGGCCGCCCCTGTGCTCCCCTATCCCCATCGTGCGGGTCGTTGACTTCAATTACTTCCTACCCCAGGACCTCATCGCTCAATCCCCTGTCCAACAGCGGGATGCATCACGCCTCCTGGTCCTGGACCGAGCCACCCGTCAACACCACGATTCCCACTTCTCCAGCCTGCTTCAATGGCTTCGCCCAGGTGATCTCCTGGTCTTCAACGATTCCAAGGTCATCCCCGCTCGCATCCGCGGCCTCAAACCCGATACCGGGGGCCAGATCGAAATCCTGCTCCTCGAAGAATCCGCCCCTCTCCAATGGTGGGTCCTGCTCCGCCCCGGCAAACGCGTCCGCTCCGGCTCCCCCCTCCGCTTCGGCCCCGATTCCGATCCCCTCAACGCCACCCTCCTCGACAAGAATGCAGAGGGTCATTGCCTCCTCCTCTTCGAATCCGAACCCGTACCCTTCGCCGAACGTCACGGCGAACTCCCTCTGCCTCCCTATATCGAGCGTCCCGCCGGCCCTTCCTCCCGCCTCGACCAGGAACGGTATCAGACCGTCTATGCCCGCCACCCCGGATCCGTCGCCGCTCCCACCGCCGGCCTCCACTTCACCCCGGAACTCATCCAATCCCTCCACCAATCCGGCATCCAGACCGCCCACCTCACCCTCCACGTCGGCGCCGGCACGTTCCTCCCGGTCAAGGTCGACCTCCTCGCTGACCACCAGATGCACGTCGAACGGTTCTCCCTGTCCCAACCCACCGCCGATCTCATCAACTCCACCCGCTCCCGCGGCGGACGCATCATCGCCGTCGGTACCACCACCGCCCGCGTCCTCGAATCGGTCGCCCGCGGAAGGCAGGACCTTTACTGGGGCGATTCCAACGACACTCCCCCGGATCGTCCAACCCCGTTGCCCGCAGTGGAGGCCGGACGCACCCGCATCTTCCTGCATCCCCCAAAGCCATTCCTGGTCGTGGACGGTCTGGTCACCAACTTTCACCTGCCGCAAAGCACCCTCCTGATGTTGGTCAGCGCCTTCGCCGCTCCAGGCCAGGCCGATGCCGGTCGCCAACTTATACTCGACACCTACCAACATGCCATCGAGGCCCGTTATAGGTTCTTCAGTTATGGCGATGCCATGCTCCTCCTATGAGCCCGGTCGTCTCCCCCATCCTGCCCTTCGTCCGCGTCAACATGGCCATGTCCGCCGATGGCAAGATCGCCACCTCCTCACGATCCATCCACACCTTCGGCAGCCCACGCGATTCCCGGCATCTCCATGACCTCCGCGCCGGGTCGGATGCCCTCCTGTGCGGCGCCCGCACCGTGGAGGAAACCGGGGCAACCCTCGGCAATGGCGGCGAGGAATTCACCCGGACCCGGATCGCTTCCGGCCTCGCTCCGCATCCCATCCGCGTCGTTGTCTCCGGCTCCGCCTCGTTCTCCCCCGAGGCAAACCTGTGGCAACACCGGTTCTCCCCCATCCACCTCTGGATCTCCGGATCCGCCCCCGCCCATCGCGTCCAACCCCTCGGCCTGCTCGCCGATCATGTGTTCGTTTCCCCTGGCGATACCGTCGATCTCCATGCCGGCCTGGTGTCCCTCGCCCGCGACTTCCATGTCCGCTCCGTCATGGTCGAGGGTGGCGGTGGCCTGAACGATTCCCTTTTCCAGGCCGGCCTCGTCGACGAACTGCACCTGACCTGGTGCCCCCTTCTTTTCGGCGGCGCCACCGCCCCGACCATCAGCGATGGCGCCGGTGTGGCCCGTCTCGCCGACGCCGCCCGATTCCACCTCGCCTCGATCGAACGGGCCGGTGACGAATTCTTCCTGGTCTATCGGAAGGTAAAGTCACCAGAGAGCCCAAGCGCGTTGCCTTCCCGAAGGGATGATCGGTTCCTGTTCACCACAGAGGACACAGATGGATGAAGACCCGACGTGGGATCAACCGCTCCCCCTGGGTTCCCGACTCTGTGCCCTCTGTACTCTCTGTGGTGAAACAACAGCCCGATTCCCCGGAGCCTGTCCCTTGGCGCGTTGACGGAAATGGTTTCACGCCAAGCCGCCATGAACCCGAAGAATGACGGGACCGTAACCGGTGCATCCCAAAGTTCCCGGCGAGGACGAGGACGAGGGGTCGCACCCAGTGTGCCGATGAGTTCGTACCCGTACCCTTACTCGAAATCTCCCCATTCCCACCCCGCCTGACCGTCCCCCGATCCGTGGAGCTATACGCCGCGGCCAGCCAATCGCCCCCCAGAAACCACATTTCTCCTCGACCAATCACCTCACGGCGGATCTACCTTTGCGCAATCAGTTCATGAGAAGCTCCAAGCACACCCACAGGATCGCCGCCGTTACCGCCCTGATCGCGTTGTCCGCCACCTTGGATTCCCAGGCAGCTCCCATCACCTGGGGCACCCCCCAACCCATCGTCGGGGACACGGACGTCAGCCTCAACGGCACGCTGCTCTTCGCGTACAATTTCAATGGCGGGGACACCACCGTGAACTCGGTGCTGTTCCAACAGAATCTGCGTCTGGATGACTACGGTGACGCCGGAAGCGCCCTACCCCCTTTCACAGACCTTTCGCCCGAATATCAAAACCTGCTCCGAACCGCGTTTTCTGGAGTAAACACCATCGACAATTTCTCTCTAACCGGCTTGAGCGTGGGAGTGGAGTACGAGCTTCAACTCTGGTCCCACGACTCAAGCGGAAATTGGGGGGCTTACTTGTGGCAGGAGGAGTACCAAACCGATGTCTTCGTTCCGGG
>CAZDYB010000424.1:3776-4490 GCA_964509045.1 uncultured Akkermansia sp. | reverse complement strand
CACCCGGCCCGCACTTCGTTCTCCGATTGGAGTTGCCCCAATGCGGAAAAGATCAGGACTGGGCCCCCAGTCTTGAGGCAAATCCCTGAGGGAGGCCCATGACACTGGATCACCTTGAGTCCTTGCCGGCCCCGTTCCCGCTTGAGGCGTCGGACCACTCCGGCGACATCGGCTTCGAACTGCTCCATCTCCGGGCTGATGTCCCACAGCACGACCATGACAACGCCCCAGGAAGGACGGATCAACCGGGGCAGTCGCTGCCACGGCAGTCCCGACGCCACCAAGCGGGAAAGCTCGCGAAGGTCCAGCCGATGGCTGGCCAGCGTCCGCCCCATCCGGTGTCGGAGAAACGGGGCCAGGCGAGACCAGGGAGCCAATGGGACCTGCTCATGCTGCCGAGCGGCAGGCATGCTGATCTCCTCGTCGGTCAGCGGCGGAACTCGTTCCTCCGGTGCCAGCGGCACGGGATGCAACACCTCCTGCTCCACTGGCAGGAGGAACTCGACCGCCCGCTGGTCGCGCTCAGGTTTGGGATACTCCCGGCGTTGCTCCGGATCAGGCTGACGGAACTGGGCGTCCGTCTCCTCCTCTTCCCCTCGCTCTCGGTTTTGCGGCAAACGGGTTTTGGTATCCGCGAGTACGGATCGCTCATACCCCAGCAGACTCAGTGCAATGCCGCTTCCGCGCTCAGCGGAAACCAAGGCGTCCAGCAGA
>CAZDYB010000424.1:0-3766 GCA_964509045.1 uncultured Akkermansia sp. | reverse complement strand
GCACGGCTGATGGCAGCCTGTTTCATCCGGTCATCGGGTCGTGCTTCTTCAGGACGAAGTCCTTGATCTGCTCCAACCGCTTGAGCTGCGCCTTTTCATCGCCCGGGGCGTGATGATGAAGCGCCCGAAGCAGTTCCAAGTATTCCGCCGCACCCGGCCGAGCTGTTCGTGACCGGGCATCGGAACGATCATCGACGATGCACTCGGCGACTTTTTCGCAGAGATCTTTGCCAAGGCCCGTGCTCGTCCGTAAAGCGCTGGCCCGATTGACCAGAAACTCCACAGCCTTCTTCCTTTCCTCGGGAAACCGGAGGTGGAGGACCAGACACCGCCGAAGGAAGGCGGATGGCAGTTCGCGCTCCTCGTTGGTCGTCAGGATGATCATGGGCGGCTTGCTGCCCTCAGCGAGTCCGACTGAGTGCCCCAACTGCGCCGTGTGAAAGCCTTCGTTACCCAGACACTCCAGCAAACCGTTGGGAACACTGGGATCGGCTTTGTCGATCTCGTCGATCAGAACAACCGGGCCGCACGGGCGACTGGGTGCAACTGCAGGCCAGTTCTCCGGAGCTTTGGGCTGTTTCCAATTCCGACGCAGACGCTCGTGGAACTTCTTTGATCGGTCAGCTGCGTCCTGCCAGTTGAAGGCCCACCAAAGGACACCAGGCCGAACGAAGTGGCATTCATCCAATTCCGCACGCCAGTCAAGATCCGAGTCCTTGGCCGTCAATGCCGCGACCTGCGCTTCGGCGAGCCGTGCAACAGCGTCGTAGGTATAAAGCAGGTCATCGCGTTCGCAGCGTTCGTCCACTACGTGGTAAAGGAACGGAACATCCAGCACGGCAGCCACCGCCCGGGCGAGCTGGCTCTTGCCAATGCCCGGCTCGCCGCGCAGCAGCAGCGGACGACCAATGGCAAGAGCCGTCTGGACCGCCCATACAGACTCCTCGTCAAACAGATGATCGGCCTTCGGCCAGGACTCATGGGGGTCGAGGTGTACCGCCTTGTTCAGTTTCGGAGAAAAGAGAGAGGGCATGGGTCAGATGGAGGGACGGTTCTTTTGGATATGCTGATAAATCCGTTTGAGCAGGATGAGGCAAACCACGGGATCTCGCATCAGGTCGGCCTCCGAGCCGGATTCGGTCGGGGCAAAGAGAAGCAGGTGGGACGCGTCCAGGTGCTTTTTAATCTCGTTTGCAAGCTGGGCCAGCCGATGACCCGAGGCGATGTAGGGATTGCGATCAATCGCCAAGGCAACGCGAAACATGGCGGTGACCCGCTTGAACAACACATCCAACTGCTCGCCATCGAGGGCATTTGCATCCCATTCATCACTTGGACCCAGCACATAGCGCACGAAATGCCGCTGTATCTCCTTGCGACGATCAAGGAGTGTAATCGCCGGACTGGCTTTCGAAAGATCAGGAAGACTTCGCGCGTCCAGAGGGCCGAAAACCCGTTCCAACTGGGCGCAACCGTCGGCCAGCGCTGAGGCAATGGCATTCAGGAACTGGGCCCACTCCCTCGACCCGATGTCCACCCGCTCGGCAAGCTTTGGGAATGGGATCACCTCGCGCTCCATCGCCAGACGCCGGGCCCAAACCCATTGGGGGTTCATGCTCATCACGAGAACTCCACCCACCACCATTTCCAAGGCGTCCCACTCATGCCTCGGGCCGGCGAAACGTTGCAACCGGTCGTTGATTCCGCGCAAAACAGGAGTCGTATCCTGACCCCCGTTGGCGAAACGCGTCTCGACCTTCCATTTCCCGTCGATACTACGAATCAGGCGCGCATCACCGGAGGCGTCTGGACCGAGAAATCGGGCCACCGACGGAGCCGTGCTTAGCGCCGATTCAATCGCCGCGACGGTATGCGTGAACACTAGGGAGAGTTCTTCAGGCGTTGGCTCCGGAGAAGAGGCAGGCGAAGGGTTCTTGGCTTCGGATTCAGCCTCTGGTGACGCAGATGTGGCTGAACCACTGCGCGGTTTGAATCTGGGAACTCCCAAAGGAGCCGGCTCCACACCTCCCTGTCCCAGAATCGCGTCGTAGAGCTTCTCGAAATCGGACTCGATTCGGTAGTAGCTGGCACTGCGGAGGGGCTCAGGAATCGATTCATGGCCCGCGTCTCCAAAGAGCACCGGAATGATACGACGATTGTGGCAATTCGCGTCATATAGCTCTTGCGTGATCACCGCTCCTTCCCACGTGACGCCTTTTCCCTTGCCCTGCTGTTCATGCCCACGGAAGCGCCGGTAGTAGGTCGGGGTACAGACACAAAGGACGTGAGTCGAACTCTCAAGCTCATCCAGCATCCAGCGCGGCCATCCTTGAGATGGCGCACCATTGACATAACGGTCGAGGACAACATTGACGCCCTGGCTGCGAAGCTTTTGAGCCAATTGCAGTACCACTTCACGGTGCGACTCCGAGTCGTGGCTATAACTGATGAATACCTGGCACGGTGTCTGGGGTGTCATCTGGAAGAGTTTGAAAGTCGACTGGGAAGGAGTCCCTCCTCGCGGAGGATCTGAAGAATCATTTGCCGGACGAGTTCAGGCTGTCCCTCCATCGACGCCGGCACCTCAGGGCCAACGCCGAGCGACGCGACAACCGATTTAACGAACTGCAAAACTCCTGCATAGACATCGTGTTTCCGATCCCTTGGCTTGACCAAGCTGACATGGTCGTCATTGCAAGGAATACATCGACAGCCGGCCATCTGGGGGTTCGCCGAATCCGGCGGCACGATGACGACTGCGGGCAGAACGCGGAGCAACGGGTTCTGACGCTTCATTCCGATGGACTCAAAATAGGCTTCAACCTTGGCTGCACTTTTTCGCTGCCATTCAACAAACCTCGTGTGCAGGCGGTCGAGATGCCGTTCACCATTCGCCATTTCCCGAATGTGCACCGGAGTTCGCAGGACTGTCGCCAGGTTCCTGGCCATGCCCGCTACGTGACTTCCCCTGTGAGGCGTCCCGCAAAACACAATTCCGACGACACGGCTTATCATTCGAGCCCATTCCGCATCTCCCGCCGTCAGCGACTGGACCACGATCTCCTTCACCATCAGTCCGCCCATGCTGTGAGTGACGAAGATGATCGGGCGGACCCCGAACCCCTGTGTGATGAGCTTGTGCTTCAGGTTGATCGCCCGGTCTTCAATCGGCATGCCATCGGCCCCGAACCACGGCACAACCCCGGCTTCGTAGCCCAAAGACCAGATCCCACATTCGGGCATCTCCCTTCCCAACTCCCCCGGCCAAAAGAACCACCCGGCTTCACCCGCCTTCCCATGGGTCCACGTGCTGTGGGATCCGCCGCCCAACCCATGGACAAACACGATGTCGGCCAATCGTCCGGGGCGCTCCGTATTGGCGATGGCATGGACGCCTTCCGAATCGGGCGGAGGGGCGCTTTGACCATCGGGCTTCAGCTTGGAGTCATCCTGCAACATGGGCGGATCGGGCGAACGCCACCTCCCCTAACGAGGTTTGCCATCGGTGACAAGGCCGCCGACTGAGCCCGGTCCACCCGGGTACACCGGAACCCACACCGTTGGAGAACGGATCCGACAACGTCGATCTCAAAGGAGTCGCTCCGTTCCCGTCCCGGGGCGGCGAGATTCACTCGCCGTTCCTGGTTCAACGGCGACCAAACGTCGCCGCTCCATTCCCATCCCAACGGCGACCAAACGTCGCCGCTCCATTTCCTCCCCTTTCCACCCAACTTTTTGGCGCGCCAGCCCCGGACCTCGCCGGTAT
>CAZDYB010000423.1:0-4499 GCA_964509045.1 uncultured Akkermansia sp. | reverse complement strand
GTCGCTCCCCGCGGCAATCGGTCCAGCGACGCCGTCAAATCCGCCGTGAGTCGGGCGGTATCGATGCCGAAATGCTTCAGGATCCGGTGAAAGTCCGAGTCCGGGACCTGCAACAACTGAAAGATCCAGTGGGCGATCTCCACATAGGGATTACCCCGGAGCTTGCAGAACACGGTGGCACTCTCAATGGACTTATATCCTATGGGATTGAGTTTCCCGAACAGGGTTGCGCGCTGGATCTCGGCCATGGGTCAGTGGGTTTTGGGGTTCGATGTTGGAAAAGCTTCCTGGATTGTCCTGAAAATGAGGCTCATGCGTCGGGCTGGATGATCAGATCCTCCGGATCCCGGGTCAGCGGTTGGGTGGTCAGCCACGTCGTCCATCCCAGCCGTCCTGCCGTTCCCCCGACGGCTGCCGCCCCACCCGTTGGGACATCCTCGGGAGATTCTCCCTGTCCCAGCCGGATCGGCGTGACCTCCGCCCGTTTCACCACCAGTTGCAGGTCCCAGAAAAACGGCTGATTGCAATACAACCGGATCCATTCCTTCAACCGCACGAAGGATCGGCGTCCCGGCAGGAAACGCCCCAGGTCCGCCGCACTCACCGGCCCCACCCGGACCCGGATGGTCAACTGACAATCCCACACCATGGTGCCGACCAAGGCGGTGCGCCCCAACTCGCCCGACTCCTGTGCCCTCCCCAATGCACAGCGCGCAACCATCGGCAACTGGAGCCAACGCCCCTGGAAGGTCAGGATCTCGACCGGCACCTGGAAGTAATCCGTCAACAGATCGGACAGCCCATCCACATTCCGCGTCTGCCTCCCCAGATGCCCCGCATAATGCAGCTTCGCCAGATCCCCGATCGTATCCCGCCCCGACACGGTCGGGTTACCCAACCCGGCCAGGCTTCCCACATAAGCCGCAAACCGGCTCTGCGACAGCCCACGGTCCAGGTCCACATCCATCCGCACCTCCGCCCACGCCCGGAAAAAGAACGCAATCATCCGGTTGTGGAACAGATCCGCAAACTCCATCAGGACCGGGTCCTTGTGATGTCGCCATCGCGACATCGCGTATTCGGTCAGGTGCAGCGGCAGGGGCCCGTTCGGACCGAACATCCCAAAAAAATACTGGGTGACCTTGCGGTAGGTGACGGCGTCGGATGGTTTTCCGCCACCACCCCCTGCCGGTGCCGCCGCGTTTCCCTTGAGGTCGTCACCCGTCGACGCGGACCGAAACGGGATCACCTTGCGGTTGCGCACGGATTCGATCGGGGAAGGAGCAAACTCAAGGAAGGGAGGTTGCCCGAACCGGATCGGTTCCTGCGCCACCCGACTGGCCTCCCCCACCCGCGGGAAGCCATCCGGATACGCCGCCTGCAAGGCGCGGACGAGCAGGAAGAAATCAGCCCTGCGCGGGTCCGCCAACAGCCATTCGGTCAGATGACCTGCTTGGTTCCGGTCCTCGCTGGCCATCGCATGATCTCCTTCCTCTGGGTGCTCGACAGCACGGTCTCCGTGAAGGAGTTGATCCCCACATACCGCGCAAAGAACTGTTCCAGGACCGCGCCCAACAGGAACGCTCCCGTTCCCACGAACCCGGATTCATCCACCTCCACCTCGATCTCCAGACCCCGGGCAAAGGTGATGGGTCCCGGGGTGGATGCACGACGCAGGATCGGACGGCTCCGGATATGCCGGATGCTTTCGATCTGCTTCACCGACGGCCGATCCAGCGGATCGACATAGAGCATCAGCAGATCCCGGAATGCCCGCGCCCCCTCATCTCCCTTCTCATCGGCAATCGTGAAATAGTTCAGCGACAGATGATCGATCAACCGCCACGCCAACGATCCTTCCACCGGGCTCGCCCGGGGCGGAGTCGGCCCGGACAAGGTCCGGATGGCGGTCACGCACGCTGAGGATTCCGTGGTGAACTCAGCATTGCCTCCCGAAGGGATCAGAAGCGGCAGGTGGCGGTTGGAACAGAGAGCCCGCACCGCCAACTGGCGGATGTCCGGTCGGAACGGGGCGCGATCCCCGTCCACCAGTCCTATAAAGACATCCGTGCCCGCATAGCTTGACCGGGATCGCCCCGCCTTCTCAGCCACCGTGGCCAACCGGGGAATCCGGTGTGTGGTATAATACGCAGTGGACTCCTCCGAGTCCTGGTCCCGGGATGTGTAGAACGGATGGAACAACTGCTCGTCCTGCGCAGTCTCTCCCACCCCGGTGACATTCGTGATCCGGTAGACCTCGAAGTCCAACGGACGGTTGCGGTCCGGAATCACCGGATACTCCGGCATCTCCTGCACCACCGGGACCCGGTCCAACTGCTTTTCAAAAAGGTTCACCGCCGGCGTGCAATGCAGCCGGAAGGTGTCCGCCTCGATCCGGTCCTCCAGGGCCGGCGTCCGATCATTCAGCACCAACACCAACTGAACCTCTTCGCCCCGAACCTTCTTCAACATCTCCCTGAACCCGGAAACCTCGAAAAACAGGAACCGCTGCGGCAGGGCGAAATACTCCTTGATCAGCCGGTACCCCTCGAACCCGCGAGGACTCGCCGGCAACAGGGCCTCGTCCCGCGCAAATCCCACCGGACGGATCCGGTCGTACCCCAGGACCCCATGAATCTCACGCGTCCCCGGGGTCTGCACCACCAACGCCACGCTGCGCCCCATGATCTGCTCATACAGATCGACCGGCAGTTCTCCGTCCCCATGGATGTGAAACGTGATCGCAGGAATCGAAAACTCCATGAACGGCACCGGCAACGTCTTCCGCAATTGGATCGTGATGGCAGCCCGAGCGGACAATTCGGGTGGCAGGCCCAGCGTACCGACATCCCGCCCATGATAACGTGCACGCTGGACCTTGAGCGGGGTCAAGGTCACCGGATGCGCCGTGAGGAAGGTCGCCCGGGTATGCTCGCGTCGATCCAACGGTCCCCGCAACACCGTCTTGCGCGGCACCTCCACCCCGCTCGCCAATGCACCCTCCGCCTCATCCGGACTGAGCTGGACCACACACATGGAAGGCACCGGACTGAGATAGTCCGGGTAAACCGTTTCCAGCAATCCCTGGGTGAACTGCGGGAACCCCGCATCCAGCTTCAAACGCACCCGGGCCGCCATGAAGGCGAATCCTTCCAGCAACCGCTCCACGTACGGATCCGGACAGGCATTCGCCGGATCCTGATCCAGCGAAAGTCGGCCGGCGATCTTGGGAAACTCGCGCGCGAACTCCGCAGTCGTCTCCCGCAGGTGCCTCAACTCATCCTCATACAGCCCCATCAACCGTTCATCCATGACTGATCCCTCCCAGCAGGCAGCGCCCCGTTTCCAGATCAATCCGTGACCGGATGTCCAACGACTCCGGAAGCGGATTCGCCCACAATACGCCCCGGATGCGCAGGCTCAGTTCGCCGTCCTCCTTCTTCACCGACACCTCCAGGGACGACGGGGAAATCCGCGGCTCAAACCGTCGGATCGCCTCCACCACCCTCTCGCGCACGTCCTCCGCCCGGACCGCCGAAAGTCCGATGATCGGTGAGACTCCGAAATTGAGGACCGAGGTCAGCACCTGGGAGGATTTTGGACCCGTCCTCTGACCGGCCGGACCCGAACCCAGTCGGGCCTTGCTGTTCAACAACCATTCCAGGTCCCGCTCCACACCGAGCCGATACTGCTGGAGACTGACGTAGCGTTCATACCGGAAGTCCGCCGGTTCTCGCGGCTTGTCCGCAGTCAGCCGATCCAGCAGACACGGTTGAAGTCGGTCGATGGGATTGGGTTCCGCCATAAGCCTCAGCCATCGAATTCGATCTCGAACGACTCCAGCAACGGATGATCCTCCACGTCACTGGCCCAGAGCCGTTGGCCGGACCCGATATAAGTCCCGGGTATGGGTTCCGCGAAATCCGTCCGGCGTCCCAGAAGCGTGGCTCCGTCGCTGCTCGTCTCGCTACCCGGATACCGCACCGGTATATGGCCCGCCACCTCGCCCCCATTGGTCCAACGGAACGTCGTGGGTATCCAGACCAGATCCCGGAGGTCCGTCGGCTTTTCCACCTTCATCTTCTGGATCCGGCGGAACGGGATCCAATAATACTTCCCCTGGACAATACCCTCCACCATCGGGCCCAACCGGGAATCCGCGTCAGCCAGCCAGGCCACCCGGGTGTCGTTGACCCGGCCCGGATTGGGCGGGGCCTGCTCCAGAGCCTTGCGACGCAACCCAGCCGCACCCGCAGCATCCCCACGCGCATACAACCCCAACGCCTGAACCATCAGCCCCATCCACTCCTCCGGCTCACCGAAGATCAGCGGGGTCACCGATCCAGAAAAAACCCGTCGCCGCAGCAGTTCGCACTCGATGACCGGACGGAAGATCCGGGCCAGCATCTCCATGGCCGGGTCCAGGCCTGCCGCCACCTGCAACTGGTTCAATGCCCGCTCCAGACTACCGTTCACACAGCACAGCTGGAACAGGAACA
>CAZDYB010000422.1:0-4504 GCA_964509045.1 uncultured Akkermansia sp. | reverse complement strand
GCATCCAGATGCCGTCCATCCGTGTACACCGGCATCCATCCACGTCGAAACCATTCCTTTGCCACATCCAGGCGGCGCACCCCGAATTCCTTCACCAACAATTCCGGCAGATCCGCTCCCCGTCGCTCCCCAGGCATCGTCGTCTCGCCCTTGGGCAGATCGACCAGCACCACCCGGATCCCTTTTGCCCGCAACCCCTCCATCACCCCGCGCCATCGCGCCAGGATCTCCGGATCCACCGGCGCCGCGTCCCAGGCGGGTCCAGGCACCCGCGACGCCGGCGCGTTGGTCTGCGGGGGGCCACTCGATCCCTCCGATCCACGACGCCGCTTGATCGCGTTGTACAACACGCTCGACGGCCGGTGCGACGCCCGGAACAGGGGGATCTCCCGCGCCAGCTTCATCCCCACCGATTCCATCCCGTCCACCAACACCTGGTCATTGGCCTTCCACGGTCGCGCCATCAGATACGTCTCGATGAACACCACCTCCGGCAGGTCCGGCCTCCGTGACAACGCCTCGATCCCCACCAGCGGAATCGATCCATCCAGGCCCAGCGTCACGAAATCCTCCAGGCTCGTCCCACCAAAGAACTCCGCCTGCAACCGTCCACTCAGGGATGACCCGATCAACAGATGGCGCGGTGCCGCGGGTCGGAGCAGGTATTCCTCCAACCGGATCCGGTTCGCCGTGAAATTGGATTCCCCGAAATCCGCTTTCCAACCAGCCACCCGCACCAACCCCTGCCAACCCGCACACAACACCGCCGTCAACAGCAGGATCCGGATCGCATCACGTGTGGGAGGGCGCAACATGGTCAGAACTGGAAGTAGATGAAGTCGCCGGGTGTCCCGCTGTTGGCCAGCAACAGGAACAACAACACCGCATACACCGCCGTCTCCAGCCATCGGCCACGAACCGGCCCCAACCGGTTCCGCCAACCCGCCGTCGCACCCCATCCATGATGCAACACCACCGGCAGGCCGAAGAGCGCGATCACGAACAGGTATTGCGGCAATGCCCCGCCCGGATTCGTAAACAGGCATCGGACATACGCCCCCACATGCCGGATGTCCGGCAACTGGAACAGCAACCACAACAGTGACACCACATGGAACGTCACCGCCACCCCCAGACCCCGACGCCACCAAACCAACTTCGCCGGATCCGTCCTTCCCACCCCGGTGAACCGTTCCAACGCCAACATCACCCCATGAGCCGTTCCCCAGATCGCATAACTCCACGCCGCCCCATGCCACAGCCCGCCCAGGAACATCACCAGGAACAGGTTCACATAAGTCCGGCCTTCACTGATCCGACTTCCCCCCAGCGGTATGTAGAGGTATTCGCGCAGCCAGCTCGACAACGACAGATGCCAGCGCCGCCAGAACTCCGTCACGCTCGCCGCCAGGTACGGATGCGCGAAATTGATGGGCAACACGTACCCGAACAACCGCGCCAGGCCCTGCGCGATCAACGAATACCCGGCGAAATCGGCGAAAATCTGGAACGAGAATCCATACAGCAACACCCACAGGTTCAACCGCGGCAACTCCATGAACTGCGGATAGGTCAACACCGCCGTCGCCTCCTTCAGGTTGTCCGCCACCACCATCTTCAGGAAGAACCCCAGGATCATGTTCCGTACCGCGCCCGACCAATCGATCGTCCCCAGGCGTTTGGGTCCGATCTGATGAAAGAATTCGCCGGCCTTCACGATCGGGCCGGCAATCAACTGCGGGAAGAACGCCTTGAAGAACCACACGCGCGCATGGAACCACACCCGCTCCTGCGGACCGCGCGGAGGAAGCAATCCCGGGAAACCCGCCGGACCCACCCGCCACGCTTCCACCACCAGGCTGATCCCCTGGAACGTATAGAACGAGATCCCGATCGGTAGCGGCACTTCTCCCACCCAACGCATCGCCGCTCCCTGCCACCCTTCCGGCACCAGTGTCCGCACCAGCAATCCGGCGTACTTGAAGAATCCCAATGCCCCCAGGTTGAACCCCAGCGCCATCCACAACACCCGACGCCGATCCGCCTCCGGCACCCCCGCCGACATCAACCGCAAGGCCGCCGTCGAGTTCACCACCGTAGACACCACCAACAACGTCACCAACCACGGCGTGTGCCACCCGTAAAAGACGAAACTGCCCAGGATCAACACCCCGACCTGCCACGCCGAGCGACGGCCCGCGTAATGCAACGCGAACACCACCCCCAGAAACACGGCAAACGTCCAACTGTTGAATAACATGCTGACCCCAAGGCCGCCCCGTTGCTATCCGACCCTTCCACCCCACCGCAAGGATACGCTTCCGGGATGGCCCATCGGTAGCGCATCCCAATTGCGCCCGGCCCACTCCCCATCATTGAACACCTTTGACCCGGTCCATAAATATGGGTAAACACTTTTATGAAAACGACCCTCGACTTGCCCGACGAACTCTTTCGTCAGGTCAAGTCCACCGCCGCCAGCCGGGGCATCCTCATGAAGCAATTCATCACGGAAGCCCTCGTCGAAAAGCTTGCCGCAGCTCACCCGGCTCCAATGGCCAAGCCTTGGATGCAGTTCGCCGGTTGCATGGCAAACGATCCCGAAACGAAGTCCGAACTCCATCGCATCACCGCGATCGTCGAGAAGGAATTCGGACAGGTTGATCCCGAGGATTGGAAATGATCCTCGATACCAACGCCCTTTCGGCCTGGTGGAACAACGAGCCGGCCTTGATCGAAATCCTGGCCGACTGCTCCAGAGTCTTCGTACCCACTCCCGCCCTGGCTGAGATTCGCTATGGCATTCTTCAATCCAGCAAACGGGAAGAAATGGAGCGGTGCATGACCCAAGCCCTCGCATCCACCACGATTCTGCCCATCGAAGACCCAACCACCTTTCACTACGCAGCCCTCCGCTTGCATCTCAAAAGGGCCGGCACACCCATTCCCATGAACGACCTCTGGATCGCCGCCATCGCACTCCAGCACCGTCTTCCCATTGTTTCCCGTGACTCCCACTTCGATCATGTGCCGGCGCTTCGACGGATTTCGTGGTAGCTGGCAGAAGCTGGCCCAAACTCGAATCGATCCAGCCAGACCCCTCCTCCAGATTCCCATTTGATGACTGGCTCCGCCGCCCCGCTTCTTCCTAACCTTCGCCCACCATGTTCTCTCACGTCGTCATCTTCTGGACCGATCCCGCCATCCCCGACGCCGCCGACCGGCTGCTCGCCGGTTGTCACGAATACCTCGAAGACATCCCCGGCCTCATCCATTACCACGCCGGCAAGATGGTCGGATCCCATCGCCCCGTCGTGGACCAGTCGTATCAGGTCGCCCTCAACCTGGTGTTCCCGGACAAGGCCGCCCAGGACGCCTACCAGATCCACCCACGCCACGTGGAGTTCGTCGAAAAGGTCTTCAAGAAGACCTGTACCAAGGTCGTGATCTACGACTTCGCCTGAGATCCCGCACCGGTCCGGCACCGGTTCTCCGCCGGACCGGTCACTCGGCCCACACACCCAGGCCCGCCTCACGCGCCTGCCGTTCCGCCAACCGCAATGCGTATTGCTCCCGGATCGGCAGGGCGCGGCAGGCCGCTTCATCCACCTTCACCCAACCCTTCCCCACCCAGCCCAGCAACAGGCTGTTGGTCCCGTCCACATACCCAAAGCCCAACCCCGTCCGCGTCGCCGAATTCGTCACCGTCACCGCCAGTTCCAGCCGGTTGCCAACCACGCTGTTCGACAACGCCTCCCGGAGATCCAGCGCCAGTCGACGTCCCTCCGCACCTTTCGCCCAGGCATTGGTGTCTGCCCCCAACAACCCCACGTTCCACGCCAGACCCGCGTCCGTCCGGATCTGGAAATTGACGTTCCCGAGCATCCGCACCCCCGTGCCCGGCATCCGCGGCAACGGCGCCGGCGCGGACCAGTTCGCCCCCTTCCACAAGGCGAAGTAATCCAAGAGCGGTTTCGCCCGCTCACGATGCGACCACACCACCCACGCCGCCGCCAGCCAACACGCCAGCACAACGCCCCGCATCAGTCGGTTCAGGAAATGGAACATGTCAGCGATCTCCTCCCCCGAAGCCCGCGGCGGCCCCGCCAGACTGCGAATGTCCCGACCGCAACGCATCGTTCACCTGATCCCGCGCGTGCGGTCCCGGATCAATCCCATGACGGGTCAGGATCTCATGGGCACGCACGCAGAGGCTCACATTGCTGAAGCGCCAGACCTCCTTCGCAAACACCTTCTCCAGCCACGTCCCCGGCCTGGCCAGACCCATCCCCAGATGAAACGCCGCCGGCAGGTCCGGATGCCGCACCCCTTCCACGAACGCTGCCACCAAGGCCAACCGCCTCAACCCGCGTCCCGCCGCCCAACCCGCCAATCCCATCAACCGGTTCCGATCCACCGAACCGTCCCCATCCTCCGACAGATACCCCACCCCCCCGGCCACCCCCCCCCAAACCACCCGAGCCCAACACACCGCCAGCAAAAA
>CAZDYB010000421.1:0-4510 GCA_964509045.1 uncultured Akkermansia sp. | reverse complement strand
GGGCTTCACCCTGGAGCGTCCGCCGGGCGGGCAGGACGCTGGGGTGGAGAATGTCCGGCTGACGTTCGATCTGGAGATGGAGGGTGGGGTGACGGCCCGTGCGCTGCCCGGGGGCGGTGCTCTGGGATTCGTCTCCGACGAAGGCGTGGAACTGGCCCGGTACGAGGGTCTGATTGCCTTCGACGCGGTGGGTCGTGAGTTGCCGGCCCGGATGGAACTGGCCGACGGCGGACGGCTGGCGTTGGCGGTGGACGTGGCGGGGGCACGGTACCCGGTGACGATCGACCCGGTGTTCGTGGGGATGGTGAAGGACATAAACGCAATCGATCTGGGCACGGGTGCGCAGAACCTCGCAGCGGTGGGAGAGGTTCTGTTCTTCGCGGGGAATGACGGCGTAAGCGGCTGGGAATTGTGGAAGAGCGATGGGACCGAGGCGGGCACAGTTCGAGTAAAGGATATCGAAGCGGGCCCCGGCTCCTCGTCCCCGGCGGAACTGACCGCATTCGGCGCGGCGGTGTACTTCCGGGCTTGGGATGCTGCGGAAGGGTGGGAGTTGTGGAAATCCGATGGAACCGAGGTGGGCACGGTTCGGGTGAGGGATATCGTACCCGGACAGGGCTTCAGCTTTCCGAGCAATCTCACCCTCGTCGGAAGCACCCTTTTCTTTCGGGCCTACGACACGACCGGGGGCAGCGAACTGTGGAAGAGCGACGGGACCCCCGAGGGGACCATCCGAGTCCGCGACATCGTCGCGGGCCCGGGAGGCAGCGATCCTGACCTGCTGATCGCGGTGGCCGGCACGCTGTACTTCCGGGCGTGGGACACTGTGGCCGGCGAGGAGTTGTGGAGGAGCGACGGAACCGAGGCGGGCACGGTGCGGGTGAGGGACATCTGGCCTGGATTGAACTCGAGCAGCCCAAGGACTCTGAAAGGTGTCGGAAGCACGCTCTTCTTCGCCGCGGATGACGGGATCGGCGGACTCGAACTGTGGAAAACCGATGGGACGGGGGCAGGCACGGTGCGGGTGAAGGACATCGTGACCGGGACCTCGTCCAGTTCTCCCCACCAGCTTACGCCGATCGGAGGCACGCTCTTCTTCGTGGCAGACGATGGCGTGAGCGGGGTCGAACTGTGGAAAAGCGACGGGACGGAAGCCGGGACGGCGCGGGTGAAGGACATCTTTCCGGGAACGGCGTCGGGTGAACCTTGGCACCTGACGGCAGCGGGCAGCACGTTGTACTTCCGGGCTCACGACGGTGTGAGCGGTCCTGAGCTTTGGAAGAGCGACGGGACGGAGGCTGGAACGATCCGGCTCAAAGACATTGCGCCGGGCGCTAGTTCCGGAGTTCCCCAATTCCTGTTCGCGATGGGGTCCACATTGTATTTCCAGGCATACGATGGCGTGAGTGGGCAGGAGCTTTGGAAAAGCGACGGTACTGAAACCGGCACGGTGCGGGTGAAGGACATCTGGCCAGGCGGCAACTCCGGGTTTCCCCTCCTATTCACGGCGGTCGGAACAACTCTATATTTCGTGGCGCTTGATGGCGTGAGTGGGCGGGAGCTTTGGAAAAGCGACGGTACTGAAACCGGCACGGTGCGGGTAAAGGACATCTGGCCGGGCAGTGAGTCGAGTGCTCCGGTGTACATGACGAAGGCGGGGAACACCATGTACTTCAGGGCCTCCGACGGCGTGAGCGGGTCCGAGCTGTGGAAGAGCGACGGGACAGAGCCGGGAACAGTCCGGGTGAAGGACATCTGGCCCGGTCTTTCCTCTAGCCACCCCTCCTCCTTGGTGGCCGTTGCGGACACGCTCTTCTTCACTGCTACCGACGGGACCAGCGGGAGGGAGCTGTGGAGGAGTGATGGGACGGAGGCGGGGACGGTCCGGGTGAGGGACATTGAGGCGGGCGGCGGCTCGAGCGATCCGGATTTCCTGACGGTGTTCGATCCGGATTCACCATCTGGGCCGATGCGCCCGTTTGTCGTGTTCCGTGCCCGGGATTTGGCCTCGGGGTCCGAGCTGTGGAGGAGCGACGGGACGGAAGCGGGCACCGTGCGCGTGAAGGATATCTGGCCGGGCAGCGGATCGGGCTCTCCTCAAGACCTGACTGTGGTGGGGGGCGTCGTGTACTTCGCGGCCCACGACGGGGTTGGCGGGTCCGAGCTGTGGAAGAGCGACGGGACGGGCGCGGGCACCGTCCGCGTGAAGGATATCTGGCCGGGCGGCGGATCGGGCGCACCCCAGAAACTGACAGCGGTGGGAAACAACGTGTACTTCGTCGCCAACGATGGTGTGAGCGGGTACGAGCTGTGGAAGAGCGACGGGACGGAGGTGGGTACCGTCCGGGTGAAGGACATCTGGCCTGGTGGGGGGACGAGTTCTCCAGGCTACCTGAAATTGGCAGGAAACAACGTGTATTTCGCGGCCAACGACGGGGTTGGCGGGTACGAGCTGTGGAAGAGTGACGGGACCGAGGCGGGCACCGTCCGCGTGAAAGATATCTATTCGGGCAGTGGATCGGCCACTCCGCAGAATCTGACTGTGGTGGGGAATACCTTGTATTTCGCGGCCACCGACGGGGTGAGCGGGCTCGAGCTGTGGAAGAGCGACGGAACGGAGGCAGGAACGGTTCGGGTGAAGGACATCTGGCCGGGCTCCAACCCAAGCTATCCCCAGTATCTGACTGCAGTGGGCAATGCCTTGTACTTCCAAGCCACCGACGGCGTGAGCGGACACGAATTGTGGAAGAGCGACGGGACGGAGCAGGGCACAGTACAGGTCAGCGATATCTGGCCAGGTCCCAACGCGGGCAAGGCCCAGTACATGACCGTGTTGGGGAACAGCCTGTATTTCGTCGCGAGCGACGGGGTGAGGGGTGTCGAACTCTGGCGGCTTGAGTTGAACCAAGACCCCACGGAGATCACCCCCTCCTCCCTGTCCATCACCGAGGGATCGCCATCGGGCACAACCGTGGGTGTCCTGGCGGCGGTCGACCCCGATCCGGAGGACATCCACACCTTCACGCTGGTCCCGGGTGATGGGGATGCCGACAACGCGGCCTTCGAGATCGTGGGGAACGAACTCCGTGCCCGCGTGGTGTTCGATCACGAGACCCGTGCCCAGTACTCGGTGCGCGTCCGGGCCACCGATGCCGGCGGCTTGTGGGTCGAACAGGCGGTGACCATCGAGGTCCTCGATGTGAACGAGGCACCCTTGGCGACCGGCCAGTCGGTGACGGTCGCCGAGGATGTGGTGGCTGCGGTGACTCTCGCCGGCAGCGACGTGGATGGGGATACCCTCGCGTTTGAGGTCGTGTCTGGCCCCGCGCACGGGACGCTGAACGGGACGGCGCCGAACCTCACTTACACCCCAGCCCTGAATTATCACGGGCCGGACAGCTTCACGTTCAAGGTCCGCGACGGCGCTCTGGAATCGGCCCCCGCTACGGTCACCATCACGGTGACGCCGGTGAACGATCCGCCCGTGGCCGGCCATGACAGCTACACGACGGGCGAGGACGACGTCCTTGAGGTGCCCACACCGGGCCTGCTCGCCAACGATTCCGATCCGGACCTCGGACCGCGGAGCGTGTTCACCTTCACCGGGTATGTGGTCCATGCCGACGCAGACTTCTCGGCGGGCGAACGTTTCTATGGAACGTACACGGTGGATCCGGCGGCGGATCGTTTCGAGAACCCGCAGGCGGATCTGGACTACGACTATCGGACGGCAGGGACGAGCTGGGAGATTGCGTTTCCGGGCCGCGGGTATCGCTTCACGGCCAACAATGCCAACCTGTGGGTGATGGTCGGCAATGACGTGCCGGTCCTGGGCGACCGGTACATCGTCAGCGGCTCGAGCCCCGCGAGTGTGGGGACGGCCCTGCCTTCGGGACGGGTTTTCGGGACCTGGCAGATCGACCTTTGGGATCCCACGGCGAATGGCGCCGACCTGTTGCGGGACTCGACGGTTCAGCCCATGGGCGTGACGCTCCGCAATGCCGCGTATCCGCGTGGCAAGGTTGCCTTCCGTGACGGCACCCAGGCTGAGCTGCGCATCGACAGCCTGACGGCCCCGTTGAGCGTCACGTGGGTCAACGGGGGGAGTGCAGCCCTCGTTTCCGAGTTGGTGCTGGCATCGGGGGCGCGCCTCCGGGTGAATGACAACGGGAGCTTCCGCTATGATCCCAACGGCCGGTTCGAACATCTGGGCGCGGGTGAGACCGCGACCGACGGGTTCTCGTACAGCGTCGCGGACGAACGGGGTTCGACCTCGACCGGGCAGGTGACTGTCCAGATCACCGGGGTGAATGATGTCCCGGTCGCCAGCGGCCAGTCGGTCACCGTCGCGGAGGATGCGACCGTGGCAGTCACACTTGCCGGAACGGACGTGGACGGCGATGCGCTCACGTACGTCATCGGAACGGGCCCCGCGCACGGGACGCTCTCCGGCGCGGCGCCGAACCTGACCTACACCCCGGCGCTGAACTACCACGGGCCGGACAGCTTC
>CAZDYB010000420.1:0-4517 GCA_964509045.1 uncultured Akkermansia sp. | reverse complement strand
CCTTCCCTTCCCCATCATCTGCGGACCACCCAGTTTCAGCGCAGGAAGTGAGTGGGAATCCGTCCCGGAATCCTCAACCCTTCCGCGAAGTCCATGGCTGCCCTTCGTCCGCTCTCCCTCTACCTGCTCGTCGTCTTTGGCGGCGCCGCGCTGTTGGCTCCGTGGCTCTGGCACGCCGTCCAGGCACTCGCCGACGCCCAACCCGCCTTCGCCAGACTCGCCGCCCAACCCTTCCATCGTTACGTCAACCGCTGCCTCCTCGTCCTCGCCCTTGCCGGCCTCTGGCCACTCGTCCGCGCCTTCAGGATCCAGTCCCAACACGAGCTCGGTTGGCAGGGCCCCTGGAAACCCATGTTGCTGCGCGGATTCCTCCTCGGATTCCTCGCCCTCGGCCTCGTCACCGTCCTCGCACTGCTCGGCGGCGGGCGCGTCTGGGTATCTCCCACCGATCCATTCCGCTGGCTCAGCCGGATCGGCTCCGCCGCCATCACCGCCGCACTGGTCGCCACGCTCGAGGAAATGCTGTTCCGCGGTGTCGTCTTCGGAGTCTTGCGACGTTCCCTCAGCTTCATCGCCGTGGCCTCCCTCACCAGCGCACTCTATTCCTGGGTCCACTTCTTCGAACGTCCCCCCCGACCCGAAACCGTCGACGCCTTCACCGGCATCGTCACCCTCGGCCGGATGTTGCGGGGATTCACCGATGTCCAGTCCCTGATCCCCGGCTGGCTCAGCCTGGTACTGGCCGGTTGGATGCTCGCCCTCGCCCGCGAACGGACCGGCAGTCTCGCGTTCTCGATCGGATTGCACGCGGGCTGGATCTTCTGGCTCAAGGCGTATGGATTCGCCACCAGCGAGGCGCCCGACGCCAATGCCGCACTCTGGGGAACCGGTCGTCTCTTCGACGGTTGGCTCGCCTTCGGCCTTCTGGCGCTGCAAGCGATCGTCCTGCATCGTTGGCTCCGGCCGACGACCCCGGCCCCCAAACCGTGACCCGCTCCCAACTGATCCGCCCTCTCCGTTCCGTCGCCGCCGCCTTCCTCTCCCTCCTCTATCCCGAACGTTGCCAACTCTGCCGGATCGCCCACGCCACCCCGGTCGATGGCCTCGTCTGCAACAACTGCCGCGACTCCATCCAGTTCATCCGGCCACCGGCCTGTGAACGTTGTGGGCTGCCGTTCCCCGGCGACATCCGGCACCGATTCGAATGCTCGAACTGTCGCGGAATCGACCTCGCGTTCAGCCGCGCCCGTTCCGCCATCCGCGCCGAAGGCGCCGCCCGCGAACTCATCCATCACTACAAGTATCATCAGGCCTTCTGGCTCGAACCCCTCTTCGCCCAACTCTGGCTGCCCGTCGCCATCCCCGACCTGAAACCCCATTCCTGGTCCGGCATCGTTCCTGTTCCCCTCCACCCCGTCCGCCAACGCGAACGCGAATTCAACCAGGCCGAACGCCTTGCCCATCTCCTCGCCCAACCCCTTCAACTCGCCGTCCGATCCGACCTCGTCCGTCGTCTCCACGCCACCGCCACCCAGACCCGGTTGACCCGTGATGAACGCGCCGAAAACGTCCGACGCGCCTTCGCTCCCCGCCCCGCCACACGCCTCCCCCACACCCGCTGGATCGTCGTCGACGACGTCCTCACCACCGGTGCCACCACCGATGCCGTGGCCCGGGTGTTGAAACGGATGGGGGCGGACGAAGTGGTGGTGTGGACCCTCGCCCGCGGTGTGTGATCCCGGATCCCCAGCGGGATCTCATCCGCCGCAGCGTCGATCCCGTTGGACCGGGTTGTTTCCAGTCCAGAAGCCGTTCCGGCTCGGAAAAACAAGGTGGGGCGTTCACCCCATCGCGGAACCGCTCCCACACCCTTACCCTGCATCACTGACCGCTGAGCGATCGCACCAGAAGCGTATCCCTTGCGCCGCAGGCACCGCCTTCAGCGGAATCGAACCTATCCAGCCATGCCACCAACCCGATCATGTTGACCCAAACCAAGACCCTCAAGGGATACAAGATGGACAGCCTCGATGGCGAAATCGGGGAGGTCGAGCAGTTCTACTTCGACGACCAACACTGGACGATCCGTTACCTGGTCGCCAATACCGGCAACTGGCTTTCAGGTCGTCAGGTGTTGATCTCCCCGTATGCCCTCGTCGCTGCGATGAAGGAGGAACGCCAGATCGCCATCAACCTGACCAGGAAGCAGATTGAGGAAAGCCCTTCCCTCGGCACGGACCTGCCCGTCTCCCGACAATTTGAAGAGGCCTATTATGGGTACCACCAATGGCCCATGTATTGGGCGGGACCCTTCATGTGGGGCCCGTCTCCATCACTCGAAAGGGATCCCACCAAATGGAAACAGTCCGTTCCAGACGCCAAGCCCCAGGATCCTCATCTCCGCAGCACGGAGGCTGTAACCGGTTATGAAATCCAGGCTCGCGACGGGGAGATCGGACACGTGGAAGACTTTGTCATCGATGACTTCACCTGGGCGATTCGTTACCTGGTCGTCGCAACGCGAAATTGGTGGCCGGGCAGGAAGGTGCTCGTTTCCACCAAATGGATCGACCGCGTGAGTTGGGACGAGTCGAAGATCTTCATCAATCTCTCCCGGCAAACAATCCGACACTCCCCGGAATTCACTGAGGAGGCCCTCATCACCCGGGATTACGAAGCGGGATTGCATGAGCATTATCAACGCCCGGGATACTGGGCCGACAAACCCTTGGAACCGGTCCGTTCCCATTGAATCAACCTCTCTTGAAAGGACTGCATGAAAACTCCTCACGCCCTCATGGCAACCCTCACGGCAGGCATGCTCTGCCTGGGCCTTGGACTGTCCGGGTGCAAACCAGAGGCAACCGAACGGACCGTCATCGAGGAGCAGGTTGACCAGGAACTGGCACAACTGGTGAAAGTCACCCTCGGAAACTCCCCGTCCTTCAGGTTTCCCGACGTGCAGGTCGCCTCGTTCAAGGGGCAGATCCAACTCAGCGGCTTTGTTCGAAGCGACGATCAAAAGCGTGCCGCGGAAACCATCGCCAAGGGAATCCCAGGTGTCGCAAAGGTGGAGAACGGAATCGCCCTGAAATAGGCAGTCGCTCCAGACCGGACCGTCCTTCAACTGTCGTCCCAGACCCACCCATGAAGAAACCCAAGTCCCCCGCGCCCACCTCCTCTCCTGCCTATCATCCGTCCACCGGCCAACTGCTGTCGGAAGTCAAAGGCGGAACGCCTCATCCTGCGAAACCCGCACCGCGGAAAGCAAAGGACAGCAGGTCGGAACCCACCGTCACCATTGCACCGGGGCTCCGCTCGACACGTGACGTGACTGTCAATCAACCCAGACCAAATGGAGATTCCTCCCTCAACTCCAACTCGACATAGACCTTCAAGATGAGATCAACCCCACTTGCCCACGATTTTTCACTCGCCCTCTCCGCCCATCACGAGACGCCCTGCCTGTCACTCTATCAGCCCACACACCGGCATCATCCCGGCAATCAGCAGGATCCGCTCCGCTTTCGGCACCTCGTCAAGGAACTCAGGCAATCGCTCGCGACACGATTTCCCCAAAGCCAGGTTCTCTCCATTCTGGAGCCGTTTGAGGAACTCGCCCTCGACCGCGAATTCTGGAACCACACTCTCGACGGCATTGCCGTGTTTGGCGCCCCCGGACTCTTCCAGGCATACAGGTTGCAACGACCCGTCCCGGAGCTGGCCGTTGTCGCCGACAGCTTTCACACCAGACCGTTGAGCCGACTGCTGCAATCGGTCGACCGCTTTCAGGTCCTCGGCTTGAGCCTGCACGAAATCAGACTCTTTGAAGGCAGTCGCGATGCCCTCGATGAAATCAATCTGGCGCCGGATGTTCCTCGTACCATCACCGAAGCGCTGGGATTGGAACTGACCGAACCGCATCAGACGGTCGCCGCCTACGGCGGCATCAGCCAGGGCAGTTCCATGCGCCATGGTCAGGGCGGGAGAAAGGATGAGGCGGACATCGATGCCGACCGATTCTTTCGCGCCGTGGACCGCGCCATTCTCAAGCACCATTCGAGCCCATCGAAACTGCCGCTGCTCCTCGCTGCATTGCCCGAGCACCACAGTCTGTTTCGAAGGGTCAGCCATAACCCATTCCTCCTGGATGAAGGAATTGCACTCAATCCCATGTCGATACCGGCGGAGGAGATGCGCGCAAAGGCCTGGCAGACTTTTGAACCACGTTACCGGGCGGATCTGATGGAACTCGCCAACTCCTTCACCACCGCAAGATCAAAGGGCCTGGGCCTGGACGACCTGCATGAGATCACCACTGCAGCATTGGCCGGACGGATCTCAAGCTTGCTGGTCGAGGCTGACCGCCAGATCCCCGGGCAAATGGATGCAGCGACCGGGAGCCTGAAGCTCACGGATCCAAGTCATCCGGAAGTGGGCGACGTCCTCGATGACCTGGGTGAACTGGCCGTTCAGAACGACCCCTTAAACCAGGTGATCCCGAAGTGGGCGAAGGC
>CAZDYB010000419.1:0-4529 GCA_964509045.1 uncultured Akkermansia sp. | reverse complement strand
GATGGCGCGCTCGGATGTGGCCGTTCGGGCGCGGCGGCAAACAGGGCTTCTTCGCGGGTGGACATAGGTGCGGTGAAGGTCAGGCGGTCGAATCCAGGGACTGTTGGAACGGTATTCCTCCCCTTCCCATGCGAAAAGCCCGCTTCAAAGGGATCACGCAAACGACAGATTTTTGAAATGTTCCAACGACAACCCCATCCCCTCAGCCGGAACGACCGATCCGACTGCAGGGTTCCGGCTCAGACCGGCGGGTGCAACTCACCGATGGGTGGCTCGATGCCGGTGATCGGATGGCTCATCTTCTCCGCGTCGCCCCCTCTCTGCGGGCGTCACCCTCCATCTTCCAACCGCATGGATACGACCTGGGTACGCTGCCTTGGCAGGGCTCTGGCTCGCCCCGGAATCCCTTTCCTGAAAGCGTTCTGCAGGCTTGTAAGGCCAACCCGGCGTCCACAGGCTTCCAACCATGCCCTACCTGGAGATCTCGGACGCGCAACTCGGTGTTCTCAAGACCAAAGGCTCCTTCAGCTACAAGAAGTATAACGCCAACGGCCACTATATCCTGCTGGGTTGGCAGCAGCATCACTTTCGCCTCGATCTGGAGAAGTATCCGGATGGGAATTATCAGGGGAATGTGGGAGGCAAGGTTTCCTATAGGGTCAGCAGCTTTCATCTGAAGGAAAAGGAAGACTCCGACAGCCATTCTTACTTCTATGCCCACTTCAAGGGCGGTGGCGTCTGGCAGCCCAATTTCGGATACCTCAAGCAGGATGGACAACAGCGGGCTGAAATCACACCCGCTCAATCGGACGAAGGTTACGCACAGGCCAAGGAGTTGCTGAGGATCCTTTCGGGTATCGTCGGCAGCGCCCAGAATCTCGCAACGGGCCCGCTGCAGTCGCCGGCAAAGAATCCGCTCGGCTGAGCCGGAACCATGCGGTCGGCAGGGAAGTGACAGGCGCAGCAGATTCCTTCGCAGAGCGACGGGTGATCGAGGCGTCCCCATTCCCAGCGGCCTTCACGGATTCGGTTTCGTCAGCCGGTAGAACCCATGATCGCCCCTCTGAGGCAGGGTGATCCCGCCGGTGATTCCGGCATCCGGCACAACCACTTCACCCACGGATTCCCAGGAACCCAGATCGGGGCTGGACTCGATTCCATGGCGGGCTCCGGGCAGCCCCCATACACGGGTCTGCATCGGGTCTCCAATGCCGGGCTGGGTTCCGATGAACGCGGCGGCAATCGACGGCAGTCGCAGTCGGGCCAGGTAGGGGGCGGCTTGATCATTGAAACGTTGGAACGTACCGCCCAGATGCAGCGAGCCATCGCCACCCGCTGACAGACACCAGACATGATCTCCGGCACCCCGACCAAGGTCGAAGTCCTGGTCGAGGGACCCATCCTCATTGAGCAGGGCAACAAAACGGCGGTTGCCCCCGGCCACGTTGGTGAAGGCACCTCCCACCAGCAGTTGGCCATTGGGCAGGGGTTGGAGATCCATCACCTCTCCGTTGGGTTGTGGCGCACGGAATCCGGGGTCCACGCTGCCATCCGGGTTCAGTCGCACCAATCGACGAAAGGCCCGGCCGCCGATGGTCTCGAAGAATCCTCCCACATAAGCCCGGCCATCGGCCAACACCGCGATGCTGACCGGATGCGTGGAAGCTCCACCGGCAAGCAGGGGAAAGGTCGGGTCCAGCGACCCGTCCGGGTTCAGCCGGATCAGGTTCCGCACCGTCTGCCCGTTGTAACCGGTGATCATTCCTCCGACGAGGATCCGGCCATCCGGAAGCAGTCCGATGGTCACCCCGGCCACCACCACTCCCTGCATTCCCGGTTCCAGGCGGAATGAACGGTCGACCGATCCGTCGGGCATGAGCCGGACCAATCCCCGGAGCCGTTCTTGTCCCACGTGATCAAAGATGCCGCCGACCAACAGCCGGCCGTCCGGTTGCTCGACCACGGCATGCACCGCGCTGTCAAAGCCCGGATGCGCGAAGGCCGCGTCCATCCGTCCGTCCGGCTTCAGACGCACCAGGTTCCGGACCGGCAAGCCATCGGCCAATCCCACGAATCCACCCAGCATCCAGTCGCCGTTGGAAAGCTGGGTCACGGACAGGATCTTCGCCGGTGGTACCACGAACGATTTCACCCGCGAATTGGCCAGCTCCGGCGCATTGAAATCCGGATCCAGACTTCCATCCGCTCGAAGCCGCGCCACCCCGGTCCGCGGCACCCCGCCAACCTCGGTGAAATCGCCCGTGATCAACACCCCGCTGCCCACCGTCTTCAGGGCGATGACCGTGCCATTCGGTGCCGACGTCGGACGGACCGCACCCGGCCGGTCATCGTCGAGAAGCCGCAATCCCACCGAGACGTTGCCCACCCCGATCCGCGCCGTTTCATCGGCCTCATCCAGGTCATCCAACACCGCCTCGACCCGGAACGATTGCCGCCGGTTCCCAGTCGTGAACGACAGCCGGGTTGGCGTCACCGCAAAATCGGTTCCCATGGTGGCGGTGTCGCCATCCTCACCGGTCACCAGGTCCAGGTCCCGGACCGCTCCCGCGTCCAATGCACCGGTGAACTCGACCCACACCTCGGCCGATCCCCCGCTCTCAGGAAGCACAAGCGAATCGCGTGAGACCACAAACCCGGGTTCGTCGTCGCGGAGGGTGATCACGCATTCGGAATTGGAACTGAGACCGTGAGGGCCGACGACGTTTGCCAGGGTGATCCGCAGGGCTTCATCCCCTTCCACCAACTCATCCTGCAGGATCGGGATGATCACTTCCGCCACGGCCTGGTTGGTGGCGAAGCTGACCAGCAAGCTGGGCGGTCGGGTGTAGTCGAGGTTCGCCCTGGCCGAACTGTTGGGATCCAGGGCCAGGTTGACCCGGGTCGAGGTGTTGAGGTCGCCCACACGTTCCAGGCGCAACGTCACCGAACCATCCCCTTCCCCCACGCGCACCGCGGACTCCACGAAACCGATCCGGCTCCGGGCGATCCGATAGTTGGCGACCACAGGTGCGATCCGGTTGAGCGTCTGGGCGTTGTCCACCTCGCCCGGTTGCCCGGCCGGGACCCCGAGCTGCACGCCGTCGAACGTCTGGTCGGGATTGGAAAAGAGGCTCAACTGGATGCCGGGATCGTAGGCCATGGCGGTGCGGTAGGTGACGCCGCCGGCGTCGAAACGGAATCCGTTGGCGTAGGGAAAGGCGGCCGGCAGCCCCTGCCAGGCGCTGGGATAACCGTGTTCCCGATCATGCCCCGCTCCCAGGACATGGGCCGTCTCATGCGTGAAGGTGAGGCTGGCGTACTCGGCCCAGAGCGGGTTTCCGATGAAGACACCGCGACGCATGATGGACATCCCCCGATTGGGATCACCCAGGGGATTGCTCAACAAGGTGGCCGCTCCGCCATAGCCGTTGGCGTCGGCCTCGATCACCAGGTAAACGATGTCGGCCTTGAAATCGTTGCGCCATGCGGTGATGCGCGGGTCGGCAAACATCGCATTGAAATCGGTCAGCATGTTCCCGTTCTCGACCCAGGTGGGGTGCACTCCCACCCACACCGGATTCAATCGCACCCCGATCAGGCTGTTGGTGTAGGCGCGGTTGGCGTCGTCAACCATCCGCAGGATTCCGCGCCTCAACGATTCCTCGTCTCCGTGCGCTGCCAGGGCACGGGGGGTGTAGACGATGATCACATCCAACACCACGGGCTCCGTCGCGGGATCCCATCGGCCATCCACCAATGCCAGCGGCCCAGCCGGACGCCGGTCCATTTCTCCACCCGGACCGGCATCCACCCCCTGCCCCATGGTGACGCAACGTCCCGCCTGTTGATCCGGGAGCCGGGTCAGCCGGGTGGATCCGTCCGGCTCGGGCAACCACTGGAAGACCCCGAGCCCGGGCACCTGGGCGAGGCCGCTGAATCCGTTTCCGGCCAGGACCAATTGGACCGTGCCTCCCGGGAGATCAGCCAGCGTGCCCTGCAATTCCAGCGCCCCGTCCGAAGCGGTGCCAATCCGGGTCAATTGCACCGTGACATCCTGGTTCTCCAGAAGATCCAGGCGCACCCGGTCACCCACCTGCAACCCTCCGCCGCCCGGCGAAAGCAGCACCGGGTTCACCCGCAGGATCCGCTCCGACGCCGGAGCGCGCAGCGGTCCGACCGCTCCAGGAACCGGAGGGGCGGACTCTCCCGGAAGCAGGAATCGGGGAAGTGCGCCGGAGGGTGGGACGGCCTCGGCACGGGCGATACCGGATGCGAAGGTCGATGCGCCGCCAATGAGGGAGAGGATCAGTGGCCAGGAGCCGGGATGCGGAAGGAATGGTCTCATACAACCCGGGAACACGGAGCCCGGTTGGAAAGGATTCGCTGCGACCCGAAGAAAGTTCGCGCTTCGCCCATTCCCATACGCCGGAGGCGTCCCAGCCGGTAGCCCCGGGTGCGAAGCTACCCGGGGATAACGCGTCGAAAACGAAACCTTCCCCGGAGGGGTTGCAGCCTTCCCGATCTTCGCA
>CAZDYB010000418.1:0-4534 GCA_964509045.1 uncultured Akkermansia sp. | reverse complement strand
ACGGAGAACCCCATCCTCGATCCCGACGAAGCCCTCACCGTCGCCCACCAGATCCGCCAGATCTCCCTCGTCTCCGACAACCCAGCCTTCAACCGTCTCTACGACCTCGTCGGCCATGAGGATCTCAACCGATCCATGCACGACCTCGGCCTGTCATCCCTCATCATCAACCATCGTCTCTCCGAAACCCGTCCCGTCCCCGATCTCCGCGCCTCCGCCTCGGTCACCTTCCTTCCCCCGGGCCTGCCCCCAGTCTCCATCCCAGCCCGGGTCAGCCCCCTCGACCTCTCCCACGACACCCCCGGCCGTTTCGTCGGCAACGCCCACCTCCGCGGCGAAACCCGCGTCGATGGCCCCATGGATTTCACCCGCCGCAACCGGATCTCCCTCGTCGATCTCCAGAACCTGATGATCAAACTGGTCCGACCCGATCTCCCGCTCCCCGGCAACCCCCTCCACCTCTCCGACCGGCATCGGGCGCTGCTCATCGAACCCATGACCAGTTACCCCCGCGAATCCACCAACCCGCGCTATTCCGAAAAGGAATTCCCCGACGATTACTCCAAGTTCCTGCTGCCCGGTGTCCGACGTGTCTTCCCCGAAACCGAGCCAGCCCGACGCATCGCCATCACCGGCAAGATCGGTCGCGCCTACGGCTTCAGCATCGAGAATTGCCACCTCCACAACCCCGCCAACGGCCGCAGCGTATTCGTCACCGCCGCCCTCTATACCAACAGCGACGGCGTCCTGAACGACGATCAGTACGAATACTCCCAGACCGCCGACCCCCTCCTCGCCGACCTCGGCGAGCTCATCGCCCGTCAGTGGCTCACCGATCCGCGCTGAACCGTTTCCCGACGCACGAAACCCCGCTGCCTGCGCACCCGTTTTCGTGCCCTTTCGTGTATTTCGTGGTCTGAATTCTTCATGGGTCCTTGAACCACGAAACACACGAAACACACGAAAGATCATAGCTCCCGCGGATGAGCCTCACCCAGTACCAACAGGCCGACCGCACCTCTTCAGAGCCCTTCGTGCCTTCGTGTGAGATCCGTTCCCAGCACCCCTGTATTCCCTCGCTTTTCCTTCCCCCCGTTTTCGTGCCCTTCCGTGTGTTGGGTGGTCCGATCCCTTGATTGGCCTTTTACGAACCCCCTCCGGAGAATTGACAATTCCCGCCGCCGTCTTTTCCCTACAAAAAGTTGCCCCTCACAACAGCCAATTGTTCCCGGCCCAGTCCATCCGGAATCATTTCCGGCTTGCTCCTCGCATTGCTGTCTTCGGGTTGCACCTGGCATACGCCCACCCACGATTATCTGGTGGGCCCATCCTGGACCCGAACCCGGACCCCCGGCCATGCGTCGGGCAACATTGTTCAGACCCGAACCCTGCCACTCCGGTTGGACGGCGGTAATCCGTGGGGCATCTCCATCGGGGTGATGGATTCCCTGACTGTCGAACCGTTGTCAGGAGAAGCCGCACCTGATGAGGCGTTTCTCGTCCCTGCTGCACCCCTCACCAATGCTGCGTCGTTGGATCCGATTCACGATCAATGGCGGTTCAGCCCGATGTTCAAACGCGTTCCACGAGCCCGATCGGTCCACTTCCAATGGCGGATCATCCGCGGCGTCCGTCTGAGCGCCGGCACCGACGAACAGGCCCTCAACGCAGGCTATGGTTCCCAGACCCTTCTGATACCGGATGATTCCGAGGCCGGCGCCGTCCATCACCTCGACTTCTCCAGCCGCAACCCGCTGGAGACCCGGTTCGAAGTCAGAAGATTTCCCAATCCCTGAAACCCCCACTGAATCCACCAACAATCCAAGAATCAGTCCCACTCCCATGAGACATCCCACCCATACCAAAGCCAGACTGGTCAGCCTGGCATGGCTGCCATTGCTGATCGTCGGTTGCACCAATCAACTGGCCTTCAGCACCGCCACCCGGTTCGGCCTCGACATCTCCCAGCGGGCCGACCAGCAACCCGAAATCACCCTCGGCTATAACCGCGCCGAGATCGCCAGCATTCCCGTTGCCGGCAAAGAGGAGGAAGTGAAGGACGCCGACGATGTCCACGATGCCTACTCGGTGCTGGGCACGTTTTATGTGTACTATGGAAAACCGGGTGAAGGCCTCCACCTGAACCAGGTCTTCGCCACCGGCATGGCCGCCCGCAAGGCTGCCCAGAATCCCAAGATGCAGAAGGCGTTCGGCAATTCCGCCGGCGTAGTCCTCAAGAATCAAAAGGAGGAGCTTCCCTCCACCACAACTCCGCAACTCAAGGAATCCGCCACCGCCATCGCCCGATGAAACCTGCAATCTTCCCCTGCCTTGCCCTCACCCTTCTGGCAGCCGGCTGCGCCACCGGTCCTCGCATGACCATCGCCACCGGCACTTCCATTGGACTTCAGGCCACTCCCGGCGATGCCCAGACCCGGCCTCCCCAGGTCACCTTCGCCTACAAGAGGTCCGAACTGGCCATCGTTCCCACCGGCCAAGCACGCGCGAAAAAGAAGAATTCGGACAATTCCGACGCCTACTCGTCCTTCGCCGTGGTGGATTTCAAGACCAAGTGGTTCAAGGACACGGAACTCAGGCAGTTCGTCGCCTCCGGACACGCCGCCCGCGACATCCAGGAAACCAATTCAGAATTCCCGGCTGCCATGGTCGCTGCGTCGACCTCGATCCTTGATCCTGTTTCCGCCACCGAGCAGATCAGGATCAACAAGGCGATCCGCGGCCAACTCGCCGCGCTTCCCGACATCCCGTCCCGGGAAGCCAAGGCCCAGCAATACCTCGACGCCCTCGGCATCCGCTACGCCCCCGGTACCGCCCTGAAGACCCTCTCCGAAGTCCTTTCCAAACCCCTGTCCAAAGAACAACTGACCAATCTCAACTCCCTCCTCCACCAACCAATCCACCCATGATCAAGATCGAAACCCTGCCCGCCGACCGCGACCTCGCCGGTCTTCTCCAGCATGTGCACCTGATCGAAAGCGCCGGTTGGCAACTCCTCAGCCTCTCGGTCGCCCAGGTCGGGAATCGATGGGCCAATCTGGCCACCTTCCGCGATCTCCCGCTCGGTCAGATGCAGGGAGACATGGCCTTCCTCGCCATCCCCAACAGCCTTGACCTCCCTGCAATCCAACAGCAGGCCAGCCAATGGGAAGCCACCAACCCCATCCGCCTCGTCGGCATCGCCCTGGTCTATCTCCTGAACCAACCCGCCAACATCGCCATGGGTCGACCCATTTAGGACCGGATGATGGCAGCAACCCTCCCGGGTTAGCAGGGCACCTCCTCCCCTTTCCGTGCCCTTTCGTGTGTTTCGTGGTCCGAATCCGGTCCCCACGATCACCCACCCCACACCGCCCCGATCCCTTGCAGGTTCGAACCCGCCACACACACACCCGCCTCCTTCCATCCCCCGTTCTCCACTGCGTCCACCGCCGCCACACACGCCCAACCTCCCATCGACCCGCGCCCGTCCCCGAAAACCGTTTCCAGATCCCGCACCCCCGGTACCGCACCCGATCCAAATACCGGCATCCCTTCCACCAACCCCATCTGTTCACCCACCCTCCGCATCGCCTCCGCGCGGTTCAATCCCCTCCGATACACCTGCGCATCGGTCACCCTCCGAAGCTCAACCCGGCCCGGCCCCGGCCCCAGCCAGAGGGCCGCCGCGCCCTCCCCGCTCACCGTTCGCCTGCGAAACACCTGGCCCGCCTCCGCAGTCGTCCAGTCCGCTTCCTCGGCCCCGATCACCAGACACGACTTCACCTCGCCCCGCTCCATCCAGTCCGCCGCCTGCACCAACGCCGCGACGAACATCGATTCATCCCCCACCAGCGTGTCGTTCCTGCCACCCGCTCCCAGCACCGCTCCCACATGCGATGCCGGCGCGTTGAACACCGTCTCCGGGAACATCAACGGACTTGCCGTGGAAGGATCCTCCAACACCTCGGTATAGAACCGGCGCGAATACACCACGCTCCCCCCCATCACACAGCAGATCACGCCCAACCCCTCCCCTCCCCCCCGTCCCGCCTCCCCTCCCAACGCCTCCCACGCCGCCGCCATCGCATATTGCGAGATCAACCCCGAACGACGCATCCGCGGATTCAGCATCCACGCCGGCCGCCCTTCCCGCGCCGGTACCCGACGCATCGGCCAGATCCGCCCTCCCGCACCCGTCTCCTCCACCGTCTTCAGCCCGGTCCCGTTCTCCAACGCCGCCCGGAATGCCCCAATCCCCCAACCCGCCGGCGACACCACCCCGCATCCCAACACCTGGATCCCGTTCATGCCCACCTCCCCAGCAGTACCGATGCATTCGCCCCGCCGAATCCAAACGAATTGGTCAGCATCCGATCCACCCGCATCGACGTCGGCTTCCTCACCAGCGGAAAGGCACAGGCCGGATCCGGTTGCCCCCCCCCCCCCCCCCCCCCCCCCCCCAACCCCCCCAAAACCACAACCCCCCCCCCCCCCCCCCCCCCCCCCCCCCCCCCCCCACAAAAGCCCAAAGCCC
>CAZDYB010000417.1:0-4539 GCA_964509045.1 uncultured Akkermansia sp. | reverse complement strand
CCCGTCGCCTCCACCGGCACCGATCCAGCCCAGTACCGCACCCGTTCAACCCGGACCGGCACACCCCCTTCCCCGGTCACCCCCTCCGGAATCTCCTCCTGCCGGCAACCCACAACCCCGCCCCCAGCCAACAGCACAACCCCGGCCACCCAGACACCCAGCCATCGCATCCTCGACATGCGACTGACATTTTGTCAGCACTGACATACTGTCAACAAAACGATCGTCAAAGGGGCGGGGCGCCGATGTGGTCCCGTCGTCCTTTCCCCCGTCATCCCCTCCTCACGCGTCCCCGACCCGGTACCGGGTCCCCCACCAACGCCCGCCGCAACATTCCGATTCCCGCTTCCAACAGGCGCTCTTCGCCCAACCCCGCATGCTTCTCCAGCGACGGTCCCCGCATCGCCCCCAGCTGCGCCAACCCATGCACGCACGCCCACAACACGATCGCCACCTGGTCCGGATCTCCCACGTCGGATCGGATCGATCCATCCGCCAATCCCGTCCGGATCGCATCCGCACACAGGCAATGGGTCGCCAACTCGCTCTGCTCCAGGCCGGCCGCCGCGACTCCGGGATCACCCGCATATCCCGGATTCGAGTCGAACAGGGCGCACAATTGGAAGGATGCCGGGGACTCCCGATGAAACCGCGCGTAGGCCCGTCCGATGTTCTCAATCTTCTCAAGGCCGGTTCCCCCCTGACCGCTCGCCTCCTCGAAACGGGTCCGCAGATCCGCATGGGCGCGCAAGACAGCCTCCAGGAAAACCGTCCGGAGATCCGGGAAATAGAAATACACCAGGGGCCGGCTCAACCGGGCTTTCCGTGCGATCTCACCAAACGTCACGTTCTCCAGGCCCTTGCGGGCGATCAGATCCGAAGCCGCCCGCAGGATCTGTTCACGGCGCTTCTCACGATCCTCCTCACGGCGGTTCGGCTTCTTCACAACGGGCATTCCCGATGCTGCCCATCCTCCTGACACACTGTCAAATGCGCCACGGTGACGGAGGATGCCATCCACCCTGCCCATTGCACCCCGGCGGAGCGGTGACTCGCCGTGCCCATCCCCCACGGTCCGGTGGGTTGCACTCGCCGAGGACCCTGCCTCGCACAATCCTTCGTCACCCATCCAGCGCATTGACTCCATTCCTCCACAGGAATATGCCTGAAACCGTCATGCAAAAGCCGCGCCTCATCGAGGTCTACGATTGTCTCTGCGATGAGACCCGGCTTCGCATCGTTCATCTGCTCGCCCAGTCCCCCCTCTGCGTCTGTCATGTCCAGGCCATCCTGGAACTCACCCAGGTCGCGACCTCCAAACACCTCGCGTATCTGCGGAGGCGCGGTCTGGTGGAATCCCGGCGGCACGGGCAGTGGGTCATCTATTCACTTCCCGCCAGACGCCCGCGCGAACTCGACTGGCAACTGCGTTGCCTCCAGGACTGTCTCCCCACCCATCCCGTGTTCCGGGATGACCTTCGGAAACTCAAGGCCCGACGCTCGGAATGCGGTTGGGTGACCGGCGTACTGGAATCCGCCGCACCAAGCCGTCGCAATCCTCCCTCGACCCAACCCACAACCCGATGAAAAAGCCCTCCATCCTGATCCTGTGCACCGGCAACTCCTGCCGAAGCCACCTCGCCGAAGGCATCCTCCGCTCCGTCGCCGGCGATCTCCTCGATGTCCACAGTGCAGGTTCCAAACCCGCCGGCTATGTCCATCCGCTCGCCATCCAGGTGATGCAGGAGATCGGCATCGACCTCTCCAGCCATTCCTCCAAGCACATGAACGATTTCCTCAACCAGGACATCGAGACGGTCATCACGGTGTGCGGCAATGCCGACCAGGCCTGTCCCCGGTTCCCAGGGCAGTTGAACCGTCACCATTGGGGATTCGATGATCCGGCCCACGCCACCGGCACCGATGAGGAGAAGTTCGTCGTGTTCCGTCGCGTCCGGGACGAGATCCGACGCGTCTTCACCGCCTATGCCGAAGGTCGGCGCGACCAATCCAGAACCCGATGATCCATTCCCAAGCCACTCCATGAAAACCATCCAGGTCTATGACCCGCCCATGTGCTGTTCCACCGGGCTGTGCGGCACCGAAATCGATCCCGCGCTGGTCAACTTCGCCGCATTCCTGACCCAACTCAGCCAGTCCGGGGTCCAGGTGGAACGTTTCAACCTGGGCCAGCAACCCATGGCATTCGTACGCAACCCAGCCGTGAAAGCCGTGCTCGACTCCGACGGTGTGGATGCCTTGCCGCTGATCTTCATCGACGGCGCCCTTCACCTCAAGGGGCGGTACCTGACCGATGCCGAACATGCTTCGCTGGCGGCCCAGGTGGGAGGATCCAACACGGTGTCTTCCTCATGAACCTTCCCCGCCACCGGATCGACCCGGCCACCGCCACGCGTTTCCTCTTCTTCACCGGCAAGGGGGGCGTCGGAAAGACCTCCCTGTCCTGCGCGACCGCCCTGAGGCTGGCGGAGGCGGGCCGACGTGTTCTCCTCGTCAGCACCGATCCCGCCTCGAATCTCGACGAGGTGCTGGCAACTCCGTTGACCCGCCAACCCACCGCCATCGAAGGTGCGCCAGGTCTCGACGCCATGAACATCAATCCGGTCGAAGCCGCCGCCGCTTATCGCGAGCGCCTGATCGGTCCGATGCGCGGACTCCTCCCCGAAAGCGCCCTGCGCAGCATGGAAGAACAGCTATCCGGTTCCTGCACCGTCGAGATCGCCGCCTTTGACGAGTTCTCCGGGCTGATCGGCAACCCGGACACCACCCGTCACTACGACCACATCGTGTTCGATACCGCCCCCACCGGCCACACGCTGCGCCTGATGAGCCTGGCCAAGGCCTGGGACCAGTTCCTCGACAACAACACCAGCGGCACGTCCTGTCTCGGGCCGTTGGCCGGCCTGGAGAAGCAGCGCGCCGTGTATGAATCCACCGTCAACACCCTGGGGAATCCCGCGGCCACCACCCTGATGCTCGTCAGTCGACCCCAATCAGCAGCCCTCCGCGAAGCACAGCGGACCTCCAACGAATTGCGGGCACTCGGCGTCGGCAACCAATGCCTCATCATCAATGGCACCTTCGAGACCCGCTGCCCAACCGACCTCACTTCACAGGCCCTCCAACAACGTGGCGCCAATGCCTTGGATCAGGCCGCCGCCTTCATCAACAGCCTGCCCACCTCCATCGTACCCCTCCGTCCCATCAACATCCTGGGCATCGACGGCCTCCGCGTCCTCCTCGAAGAAACCGATCCGTCCGTCGTCACCCCGACCCCGTCCAGGACCGGTTGGACCCCGCCTCCCATGGAATCCCTCGCCGACCTCGTGGCCGACCTCGAGAAACAGGGGCACGGGGTGATCATGACCATGGGCAAGGGTGGCGTGGGCAAGACCACCGTCGCCGCCGCAATCGCCGTCCTGCTCGCCCGTCACGGTCACACCGTCCACCTGAGCACCACCGATCCCGCCGCACACCTGGCCCAGACCCTCGCCGGACAGGTCGACGGCCTCACCCTCGGCCGCATCGATCCCATCGCTGAGACCGCTGCCTACACCGCCGAAGTCCTCAGCCACCAGGGCACCCGGATGGACGAGGCCGGCCGTTCCCTCCTGGAGGAGGACCTGCGTTCACCGTGCACCGAGGAGATCGCCGTGTTCCGTGCCTTCGCCCGCGAGGTCGGCCAGGGCACAGGTCGCTTCGTCGTGCTCGATACCGCCCCGACCGGTCACACCCTGCTGCTGCTCGACGCCAGCGAAGCCTACAATCGCGAACTCCAACGCCAGTCCCGCAGTTCCCAACCGCCGGAGGTCCTCAGCCTGCTCGAACACCTCCGCGATCCGGCCTTTACCCGCATCCTCCTGGTCACCCTGCCCGAGGCAACCCCCGTCCATGAAGCCGCTGCACTCCAGGAAGACCTCCGCCGCGCCCACATCGAACCCTTCGCCTGGGTCATCAACCAGAGCCTGTTGCGCAGCGGTTCCTGCGATCCCCTCCTCCAGACCCGGGAACAGGCCGAACATCGCTACCTGGAGGAAGTCGTCGCCCAACACGCGACCCGCACCGCCTGGCTGCCCTGGCAGGCGTTGGAGCCCAGCGGCCCCGATGCATTGGCTCAGTTGGCCACATCCAGCCTCCTTCCCGTTCCCGCCTGACCCGGAGCTCCGCCCAACGCCCCCTTCACAATCCCAGCTTCAGGAAGACCTGAAAGTATAAGTCATGCCCGAAGTCGTTCGGGTGATTGATGTTGTTGCCCAGGAGATCCTCCGGCTTCTTCCGCTGCGCCTTCGTCTGCCAGTTGTTGTAGACATCGGCATACGCACAACCGGTCTCGGCCGCGACACCCGCAGTTCGGGCGGCATACACTTCCATCTGATGGGTTCCAAATGCCCATTCCGGATTCGGAGGGAAGGCGGAGAACAGGACGATCTCAGCATCGGTGCTGGCACGGATCCGTGCGATCAGCGTCCGAAGGTTGTCGGCAAACTGCGCCGGGGGAACGCCACCCCGGTTGTGGTC
>CAZDYB010000416.1:0-4551 GCA_964509045.1 uncultured Akkermansia sp. | reverse complement strand
GTTGAAATCCCGGCCGGATCGGCGACCACCACGTTCCAGGGAACTCCCCTGACCGATGGCGAAGTGGATTCCGATGTGGCGGTGACGGTGACGGCATCGGCGGCCGGGTTCACCTCGGCTTCATCCCAGGTGACGGTGCGCAATGTGGACATCCCGGTGCTGCTGCTGTCTTTGGCGGCGTCGGAGGTTCGGGAAGGCCTGACCGTTGCGGCGACGGTATCGCGGGGAGCGGCGGCGGCTTCGCCATTGACCGTCAACGTCACCACGGCGCATCCGGGGCAGATCATCGTACCCGTGACGGTCACCATTCCGGCCGGAGCGGATTCGGTGATGTTCACGGTGATTGCGGCGGCGGACACGGTGATCGAGTCCGACCTGCCTTCGTCGGTTTCGGTGGGGTCGACGGGATACACGGGTGACAGCGAGGCGTTGACGGTGATCGACGATGACCTGCCGGAGTTGGCGGTGGTGTTGAATTCGGCGTCGGTGAGCGAGGGGGCGGGTCCGAATGCGACCTTGGGAACGGTGACGCGCTCCTTTTCGAGTGACCGGTCGTTGACGGTGCGATTGACGTCGTCGGACACGACGGCGGCGACGGTGCCGGCGACGGTGACGATTCCGGCGGGCCAGGTGTCGGTGGGATTTGCGGTTGGGGCGGTGGATGATGTTTTGGTGGACGGGCCACAGCCGGTGACGATGACGGCGGTGATCCTGGTGGGGGGAGTGCCGACGGGGACGGCGGTGGGCGCTGGACTGGTGGTGACGGATGATGATGGGCCGACCGTGAGTCTGGGGTTCAACGTTTCGACATTGGCCGAGGGTGTGGCGGTGGCGGCGGTGGGAACGGTGCGTCGCAACACGGAAACCTCGGGGCCGATGGACGTGGCGTTGGGTGTGGATGTGGAGGGTGAACTGGTGTTGCCGGCGACGGTGACGATCCCGGCGGGGAGCGCGACGGCGGAGTTCCCGGTGGGAACCCTGGACGACGGAACGCCGGATGGATTGAAGCGGGTGACGGTGACGGCGGCCGCGTCAGGTTTCACGGCGGGCTCGGCGCAATTGGTGGTTACGGACATCAACCTGCCTGACCTGGTGGTGGCTTCGGTCACGGGATTGGCGACGGGCGAGACCGAGGGTTGGGTGACGGCGACGTACCGGGTGGAGAACCGGGGATTGCGGGCAGCGACGGCATTCAGCGTCCGGTTGTTTGTGTCGACGGATGCGGTGCTGGGGGCGGATGACGTGCTGGCGTCGCAGTTCACGTTCCCTGGGGAATTCCCGGCGGGAGGGTTCTTCGAGGTGACACCGACCTTCCGTCTGCCGCGGACGGTGGGGACCTACCGGTTGATCGCGCAGGCGGATCCGAACCTGGTGGTGACGGAGATTGATGAGGCCAACAACACGACGGTATCGGGGCCGGTGGAAGTGTTGCCTGCCTATGGGGCGACGGTGGCGACGGATCTGAATGTGGAGCCTGCCGGAACGGTGATCCCGATGCGGGGACGCGCGTTGTTGAACAGCGGTGTGCCGGCGCCTTCGGTCCTGGTGAACATCCATATCGTCACGCGGGGAACCCGTCGGGTGATCTCGGCATTGACGGATTCGGCGGGTGAGTTCCGGGTGAACTTCACGCCATTGCCGGGCGAAGCGGGCCGGTATGAAATCGCGGCGGCGCATCCCGGTGTTTCCACTCCCGGAACGCAGGATGAATTTGTGTTGCTGGGATTGCGGGTACAACCACCGGGTGGACTGAGCATGGTCGAGGGTGGATCCGCGAGTGGATCGACCACGGTGGAGAACCTGAGCGAGATCGGGTTGACCGGGTTGGCGGTGGAGGTTGTGTCGGGCCCTGGGGGAGTGAACGTGACGGCGAACCTGTCGGGAGCAGCGCTGGCGGGGAACGGCGGGTTGACGCTGGGTTATGCGGCGACGGCGCCTTTGGGAACGACGCAGGGCGGGACAGCCCGTCTGCGGGTGACCACGGCGGAAGGACCTTCCGCCACGGTGGATGTGCCGATCCGGGTTGACGTGCTTCGGCCGCGCCTGGTGACGACTCCGGCGCAGATCGTGACCGGGATGCGTCGCGGGACGCAGGTGAGCCTGGCGTTTGAGTTGTCGAACCAGGGTGGGCTGGCCACCGGACCCTTGCGCGTCCTGTTGCCGCCATTGCCCTGGCTGAGCAGTGCATCCGGAGCGGAATTGCCGTCATTGGCTCCGGGCGAGACCACCGCGGTGTCGCTGTTGCTCACCCCGCCAGCGGATCTGCCCCTCGGCCCCTATTCGGGAACGGTCGTGATTGCGTCCGAAAACTCCCAGGTGATCGTCCCGTTCACGTTCCGTTGCCTGTCGGATTCGATCGGTGGAATGACGGTGGAGGTGACCGACGAGTACACGTTCTATGCGGAGGGATCGCCGCGGGTGGCGAACGCGAGCATCCGGTTGCTGGATGGATTCACGGGTTTGCCGGTACTCGAGACGACATCGGGACCGACCGGCCTGGTCGACATCCCGAACCTGGCGGAGAACTACTATCGGTTGGAGATCAGCGCGGATCAGCATGCGTCCTATTCCCAGATCCACCTGGTGCCGGCGGGAAGCACGACCAACGTGGTGGCCTTCATCTCGCGCCAGGCTGTCCGTTACTCGTGGAAGGTCGAGCCCACCCAGATCGAGGACCGCACCAAGATCGTGATCGAGACCGTTTTCGAGACGGCGGTGCCCCTGCCGGTGGTCACCATTGAACCGGCGTCCGTGGATCTCGCGGAGATTGTCGGGCCGGAAGGACAGGTGAACTTCCGGATCACGAACCACGGGTTGATCGCGGCGAAGAACAGCCGGTTGGAGATTCCGACCCATCCCGACTGGATCTTCGAACCGTTGATCTCCGAATTCGGGGATCTGCCGGCGAAGACATCGCTGACCGTGCCGATGACCATCCGCCGTGCGTCGGTTGTTGGCGGTGGATCCGCGGTGCGGCGGGCGGCGGCGGTGGCGGCGGGCGGCGGGCCGTGTGTGACGGCGGGTCTGACCACCTATGAGTTGGTGTGCGGAGATCAGACCAACAAGTACACGGTGCCGTATGTGATGTTCAACGCGGGTTCAGGCTGTGGCGGGACCGGTGGTGGAACGATTCCGCGCCTCGATTTCCGTGGTGAACCGGGTGGTGGCTCTGGCCCCGGCGGGGGGGGCACCTGTTTCCTCTGCACGATTCCCTACTACGGCGTGCCCATCACACCGGAGTCGACGCCGGAGGCGTGCGATCCCTGCAAGCTCAACCTCGGGATCGGGGTTGCGGAATGCATTGTGGATCAGTTGGCCAACAAGTTCCCGTTGGTGAAGCTGCTCAACTGCGTGTACGCGCTGTCGAAGTGCGGCGGGAAGATCTCGGACAAGGGTATCATCTCGGGCGGACTTTCATTGGATTGCCTCAACACGATCCCGGGTTGTTCCCCGATCGAGATTCCCGGCCTGTCCGAGTTCTCGTGCATCCGCGGCCTGCTCTGCGCCTGCGTCAACGACAACAGCCCCACGCTGTTGAAGTGCGCCTGCCAGATCACCGACACCCCGTTTTCCCGAGATACCATCGACAAGTGCGGGGGCGGTTCGTCCTCGGGCGGTTCCGTGGCGCGTCGGGGTGCCGGCACGGCGACCGGTCCTGATCATGACCAGGCCTATCTCCGGTTGAATCCGTTGCCGCCGCTCCCGGACAATGTCCCCGAGTTGGCCGAGTTGCGGCTCCGGGCGGATCGCCTGGGCCGGATGATGTCGCCGATGGTCTACCTTCTGGACGATGAAGCCTGGGTGATGGCGAACGCGGCGGATCCGTCGAACATCGCGTTCTGGTCGGCCTTTGCGGAACGTTCGGCGGCGGGTTCGACCGACGAACACATGCTGACTCCGGCCGAGTTGGACGAGTTGCGGGCCCTGACGCCTCCCGTGCCCGCTTCGAGCATCGAGAAGTTCCTGGCGCGATGGAATCGGACGGTGGAGTACCGTCGACAGGAGATCACCAACTGGACCGATCTGCCGGCGGGTTGGGACGAGGATTTCATTGCGGACGACATTCTGGGCGGATTGCTGGCGGACGCGGCGGCGGCGCGTGAGGAGAATCTGGCGGAAGGGTTCAACGACGAGTACACGGCGGTGAAGGATGCGCGGGACCGTCTGAACAACCTGTTGTTGAACGGCGGCGGCGTGTGTGCGCGGGTGAAGCTGCGGTTGGAACAGGAAGCGGTGATCACGCGTGACGCCTTCAAGGCGACGCTCGAGGTGGAGAACAACACCGCCGGACCGCTCGAGTTCGTGGGGGTTGAACTCCGGATCGAGCGGGAGGACGGAGCCGAGTCCACGGTGGACTTCGGGATCCGCGCTCCGGAGTTGAGCGGATTGGGAGCGGTCGACGGGACCGGAACGATCGCGGCGAGTTCCACGGGTCGCGCGTCGTGGATCCTGGTGCCGACCAGCGATGCAGCGCCGACCGCACCGGTGGTGCATTTTGTGAGTGGCACGCTGACCTACCGGCAGGATGGGGTGATGATCACGGTGCCCCTG
>CAZDYB010000415.1:0-4562 GCA_964509045.1 uncultured Akkermansia sp. | reverse complement strand
CCGCATACACCCGTTGCAACTGCGGCACATTCCACCAACGGCAATGCAACCGGCCCGTCCCGTCATCCAACACGAACTCAAACACCGACCGGGTCCTGTTCCGGAACGTCTTCACCCCACTCGCCACGATCGATCCCGACACCGTCGCCGCCTGTCCCAACTCCAACTCCTTCACCCGGACCAGCTGCCGCCGATCCTCATGGCGGCGCGGCGGCTGCAACATCAGGTCCTCCACCGTCCGGATCCCCAGGCGCTCCAGCAAGGCCGCCCGTTCCACCCCAACCCCGCGCACCGCCGTCACCGGCAATCGCCATGTCCCACCCGGATCGCCCGGGTTTCGAGTGCGGGTCGGACTTTCCTGGATCAATGCCGGGTTCATGGGTGAGGCGATCGTCGGAGACACTGCTCTCGGCGGCAAATCAGCGCGGTGCCCCAGGCTCACACCGGCTTGAAATGCCCCACATACAGGCCGAACAACCGATGATGCTCCTCGATGCAGTATCGGTCGGTCATGCTGGCCAGATAATCGCAGACCGCCCGATGCAACCCGACCTTTGCCTCCCGGCGTCGCGCCGCCGCACCCATCTGTTCCGGATGGGCGATGTAGTACTGGAACACCTCGCCCAACATCCGGATGGCCCGGTTGTTCGGCTCCGCCACCACCGGGTGGTAATAGAGATTCCTGTACAGGAACTTCCTCAACTCCTGGTTCTGACGCTTCCGCTCGAGGCTGTAGCTCACCAGCGGTCGACGATTCCCCCGGACTTCATCCGCCGACTTCACCTGTGTCGACTTCAACCGTTCCTCCGTGGTCATCACCACATCCGTCACCTGCCCATCGATGATCTCGCGGATCGTGTAGTAACGGCGGCTCTCCGCCGGCAACCGGCCGAACTTCTTCTTCACCGCACGCGCCGCCTCCTTCCACACCTCCACATCCTTCAGCAACCGCTTCTCATCCAGCAATCCCGAGTCCAGGCCGTCATCCAGGTCGTGACTGTAGTAGGTGATCTCATCCGACAGGTTCGCGATCTGCGCTTCGAGTGAAGGCTGATGATGACGGAAGGCTGCGCCCCCCGGCGGCACATCGAATCCCGTCTGGTGCTTGGCCAACCCTTCCCTCACCTCCCAGCTCAGGTTCAACCCGTCGAACTGCGGATACTTCTGCTCCAACTCCTCCACGATGCGCAGGCTCTGCCGATTGTGATCGAACCCGCCGTGCTCGCGCATCAGGCGATCCAACATGTCCTCCCCCTTGTGGCCGAACGGTGAATGTCCCAGGTCATGGGCAAGGGCAATCGTCTCCGCCAGGTCCTCATTCAGGCCCAGTGCCCGCGCAATGTTCCGCGCAATCGCCGCCACCTCCATCGTGTGGGTCAACCGGGTCCGAAGATGATCCCCGCTGCCATTGAGGAACACCTGGGTCTTGTACTCCAACCGTCGGAACGCCCGACTGTGGATGACGCGATCCCGGTCCCGCTGGAACTGCGTCCGCCACGTCGGCGGATCCTCCCGATGCTCCCGCCCGCGCGTCTCCGCGCTCAATTGGGCATAGGGCGCAAGGATCCGACGCTCCCGCTCTTCCAGTTCCAACCGATCCACCGGCATAGGCGTCCATCATGGGCCGGTTTGTTCCCAGAGGCAAAGTCCGCCCCACACGGCATCCGAACCGACCCGCACGCCCGCATCCGCCCGGCTATGCCTCGATCAGGTGAACCGAATCCTTCCTGAAATCATGCACGTGAAGTCGGGCATCCAAGGTCGCCAGTCGTCCGCCCGCTTGCCGGGCCACTTCCACCAACCACGCGTCGTTGACCTGTTGATGACCAAGTGCACGGGTATAAATCCTCGGAAGACAGGCCGTCGGTGACTTCCAGAAGGCGTGCTGGGGATGGCCAACCATCTGTTCCAGCAACCCTGCCGCCTCCGACGGCGACACAGCATTGGGCGTGTAGGCCGGATTCGAGGAAAGACGGACGAAGCCAAGCTGGGTGAAGGAACAGGTTGCCCAACCGTGCTTCGATTCCCGCGCAAACCACCGATGGGCGGCCGCATGGTGCTGATGATTGGGCCACGCCAACGCCAGCAGCACGTTCGTGTCCAGCAACGCCGCCTTCATGTCGCATCCTCAGCCAACAGATCGCGGGCACGGTTCCCCGGTATCACCTCCGCGTCGCCCGGGACCTTGAACACCGGCAGTCCGGCGCGATGGGCCGAATCGGGCGAGGCACGCAGTCCCCGGCGTGCCAGCAGGGACACCACTTCGCCAAGCCGCTTCCCGGACGCCTCAGCCATGGCCTGGGCTGCCTCAAAAACATCCGCGTCCAGCGTGATGGTTGTCCTCATGCTTTTGATACGTTGATACGCTGAAACACCTGTGTCAATCGAGCCAGCCGTCCTCATCCCGAATGCACAGCAGTTTTCCGGGGTGAATCGTCGGATGCGCCCAGTCCTGTCCCTACACCGGAGGGATCGCAGTCGATGGCCCAGGCGCAAGCGCGGCAACACCGCGGGTTCCGGTCAGGAAGGCGATCCAGCCACGGAGGGGTTGCAGGCGGCCCTGCCACTCCACGGAAGCAGGGAACCTTTGGAGCCACGCCGTTCCTCATTGCTCCGCCGGCCCCGGGCTCGGCAGCCTGCGGCGTGTCGTTGTACTGGGTTGCCGGCGGGTTCGCCGCGCTCGCCCTCGCCATCCAGTTCTGGCAGTTCCTCGCGGCGCGCCGATTCCCCCTGCATCGGCGCGTTGCCCCTTCCTCGTGTTCTCCATCCGGGTTCCCCGCCCTTTCCCTCCTCAAACCCGTTCGCGATTCGGACCCCCAACTCCACGACAATCTCCGCTCCTGGTTCACCCAGGAGTATCCCGCCCCCCTCCAGATCCTCATCGGGGTCCACACCACCGATGATCCCGCCTGCGACGTCATCCGCTCGGTCCTGGCCGAGTTTCCCGATGCCGACGCCGAATTGGTGGTCTGTCCGGCCCGGCCCGGCCCCAACGGCAAGGTCTGCACCCTGTCCCAACTCGAACCGCTTGCCCGGCATCCGCTGTGGGTCGTCAGCGACGCCGATGTCCGGGTGTCTCCCGATCTCCTGGTACAATTGGTCACCCCCATGGCCGATCCCGACGTGGGCCTCGTGAACTGCTTTTATCGGATGGCGCATGTCCCCACCGCGGCGCTCCGATGGGAAGCGGTCCTGGTCAATGCGGACTTCTGGAGTCAGGTGTTGCAGGCGCGCACCCTCGGGCCGCAGGACTTTGCCCTGGGCGCCGCCATGGTGTTGCGGAAGGAGGATCTCCACGCCATCGGCGGCTTCACGATCCTCGCCGATCATCTGGCCGACGACTACCATCTCGGCCGACGCATCCATCAGCTGGGTCGGCGCATTGAACTGTCGACGGTGCCGGTGGAGTGCTGGGATCCACCCTCCGGATGGTCAACGGTCTGGTCGCACCAGGTGCGATGGGCCCGGACGATCCGGGTCTGCCAACCGATCCCGTGGTTCTTCAGCTTGTTGGCCAATGGCAGCCTCTGGGCCCTCCTCTGGGTTGCCTCGGGCATCGCACTCGGGAAGCCAATCTGGCCGGGCCTCCTGTTCCTCGCCATCCGCTGCCTGCTGGCCGCCGGACTGCAACATCGGATGCAGCAATCCGGGCCGGAAATCACCGCACCCGTCTGGGTCCTGCTTCGGGATGTCCTGGGGGTCGCGCTCTGGGCAACGAGCTTTCTGGGCAGCACGGTGGTGTGGCGTGGCGACCGGTTCCGCGTCACGTCCGACGGCCGATTGAAGGTCTTGCCGGGAAAAAACCCCTGACATCCGGGCCGCGATGCCGTTGCATCCGCCCGGTTTTTCCGATCATGCCGAAGCGTACAGACATCCACTCGGTCCTCATCATCGGGGCGGGTCCCATCATCATCGGGCAGGCCTGTGAGTTCGATTACTCGGGCACCCAGGCCTGCAAGGCCCTCCGCGAGGAAGGTTATCGCGTCGTCCTGGTGAACTCCAATCCGGCCACCATCATGACCGATCCGGAGTTCGCCGAACGGACCTACATCGAGCCCATCACTCCGGAGGCGGTCGAAAAGATCATCCTCCGGGAGAAGGCCGAACTCGCCCGGATGGGAGTCACCGGCAAGCTGGTGCTGCTGCCCACATTGGGCGGCCAGACCGCCCTCAACACCGCCATGGCCCTCCACAAGTCCGGCGTCCTCGACCGGCACGACGTGGAAATGATCGGCGCCAAGTCCGAAGCCATCCACAAGGGCGAGGATCGCGAGGCCTTCAAACAGCTCATGCTCCAGATCGGGCTCGATGTCCCCATCTCCGGCACCGCCCACAACATGAGCGAGGCCCGGGAGGTCGCCGAACGGATCGGCCGTCTCCCCCTCATCATCCGCCCCGCCTTCACCCTGGGCGGCACCGGCGGTGGCATCGCCTACAACCGCGACGAATTCGAGGAGATCGCCAAACGCGGCATGGAACTGTCCCCCGTGTCCGAGATCCTGATCGAGGAATCCCTGCTCGGCTGGAAGGAATTCGAGATGGAGGTCATGCGCGACCGTGCC
>CAZDYB010000414.1:0-4563 GCA_964509045.1 uncultured Akkermansia sp. | reverse complement strand
GCCGGGGGCACCGGCGTGGCCATGACCCCGTTCACCGTGGCCAACCGGGTGAACGTGGCGGGTGTCGCCGTCAGCGGCAGCGTGTTCGGGGTTGATGGAAATGTCAGGGCGCCGGCAAAACGGGTCTCAAAAGGGATCCGGGCAACATAGAAAAACTGCCCGTTGACGCTGGCGATGGTGGAGGAGACGAAGGCAGTGGAACCGGCGCCGTTCACCGTCCAGGTGACACTGCCAGCCGAGACGGAGACTGCGCCGGCGGTATTGGTGACGTTGCCGTACAGGACCAAGGCGGGTTCGGGGATGCCGGAGGCCTTTGCACGGAGTGCGATACCGGCACCACACACAATGCCCATGAGCAGAATCTGGGAGATTGCCTTCATCAGACTTGGCTGTCTGCAAAAGTGGCCGCTTTTCATCCAATCAGATAGCATTCAGTCGTGTGTTTCCCTCATCAATCGCCACTTTGACCCGGAAAAGGGCGAAATGGGACGGCATCGAAATCCTGGTCAAACAAAAGACTCTTTCGGTAGCTCTCGATATCTATACCGTTCAATTTCTGCTGCCGACCTTGATTGAGGACTTGATCGACCGTGACCGTTGAGACGGGTCTAATGTGCCTTTCAGGCCTACTCACCGTCTTAGCGATCATATCTGCATCAGCAGTATCCTGATCGAGAAGCAGACTCGCTGCTGCATCCCCAAGCGAGGTGCCAAGCCTAGGCTCCAAAGCAAGAACCCCCTCTCCTATGAGGGTTCCAAGCTGATATGACGACCAAAGCGCCGCAACCGAACTTCCTGTCAAGGCAGCGCCTGCCCGCAATGCACCAGCCCCCTTTAGTGCCTTTGACGCACCAACAGCCGTCTTGTAGTTGAGAAACCCAGTCACAGAGTGCCCTGTCGCTTCGATTGCTTTCGAATTAGGACCATTTGCCGACCTAGATTCATAGTTAAGCGTCATGGTAACCCCCAAACCAAAAGCCGTCCCAACTGGGTCGTGCAATACCGTCAATACCGGGACTCCGTAGTCTACCACAGCTTGAATCTTTACCCCACTCAATCCGGAGGGATCCGCAAATGACAAGGGATTGTGATTCGCGTAGCCGTACGAATGTGAAGTCTTCGGAGCAGCCAAAACAGAAACCGAAGCAACATCAGATCTCATCGGATCGACTGACAGAAACCGCCCGAGCACACCATCAAGATATCTTGCTTCAAAGTAGGCCAGCATACTCTCAATATCGTGCTCCTTCTGGGTGAATGCGTAAACTTCGGACAAGCCAATAGGTTCGTATCTCGTACGAGGCTGGCCGAACGCAAAATTCGCCATCTCGCTAGAAAGATTCCCTTCGTTGTCGGACAGCACGCCTGATGAACCCACATGATCTTGATGGTAAAATCGAACTTTAGATACCGCTACCCCAAGCGCCACAGTCCCCTTCGACAAGCTTCCCAAGAAGGCACTCTCTCCAGCGGAGATTCCGAACCAAGAATCCGCAGGAACGGTGAAATGCTCCGGCAACCGTTCCTCCCAACCCTGCGTTTCCCCATCAAATCGCGAAACCCTCGCCTCGGCCGGAAACACGGACGCCACATCCCACGCTTCCCCGCTGACATTCGCCAGGAACGGACCGGTTGGGTCCACGGCTGCAACCGGATCGCCCGGCGGCAGACCGGTCAGGGTCAGGACAGCTGGTTGAGTAGCCTGCAGCCAGGCCACGGTGCCCGCCGGCAAAGGGGTGAGGGCGGTGATGGGCAGGAACTCACCTCCGGGCGAGTTGTTGGTCCAGAAGACCGCAGCACTGAGCAATGGTTGATTGGCGGGATCCAACTGGGCCTGGGCATTGCCCACATTGATCGAAACCAGGTTCCACCCGGGATGCAGTCGCAGGAATTGATGTCGTGCTGACACCGGACTCAGCGCGCCACTGACGCGCGCAACCCGGGTTTCCGCGTTCCACACGTATTTGACCGGCGAATCGTGCTCGCGCATCTCGAAATGCTTGTTGATATAGAGCACCGCAGTGGTGCCCACACCCCCGGCCTGTCTACCATCCGATGAACCAGGTTGGCCCGGCTTCCATGCCACCCGTTTGGTGATGCGGCGGTCGGTGTAGTCGTAGGCGTATTCGGCCCGCATCCGGTCATTCTCCACGGCGACCAACCGATCCTTGAAATCCCAGGTGTTGGTCAGGCCATCGATCACCAGCATGTTGCCGTTGGCATCGTAGGGATAGGTGCGGTCCGGCGTCTGGAGTCCGGCGTCGGGGGCGCGGATGCGGCTCAACGCGTGGGGACCCGGCTCGGTTCCCTTGCCCATGCGTCCGCTCGGACCGGCGGCGCCGCCGGAATCCATGGCGCCCAGGTCGGTGACGGACCTGCCGTCTTCGACATGCGGGATGTTGGAGAGTTGGGAACTCATGTTGCCGATGCGGTCATAGCGATAATCGATCCGGCCCGGCGCACCGGCCAGGATGCCGGGGTATTCCGCACTGGTAAGCCGATAGAGGGAATCGTAGCCGTACACCTGCGTGTTCTTCCGGGCCACCGCGTCAGGTTGACCGGTGAGGTCACGATGATCATCGATCCGTCGGATGTTGGAGACGGCATCGAAGGTGTAAGTGAAGTTGATGAACTCCCGGGGGAGTGACGGCTCACCGGAGTCCCGACCGACCGTCAGCAGCGAACTCAGCCGCAGGCGGGGATCGTACCCGTAGGTTGTCTGGACCGCGTTGCCATAAGCGATGGCCTGCAACTGGGCGCTGGCGCGATAGGTGACATTGCTGAGGATGCGCCCGGAGGGTCCGCCGGTGATGCCCTGGAGAAGACCGCGGGCGTTGTAGAGATTGGTCACAACGTCACCGTCGGGGTAGGTCAGCGCCACCAGACGGTCGAGGGAGTCGTAGGTATAGCCGGTGCTGAAGGAGACCAGCGAACCGAGCACGGAATCCGGGATGCGCTTGGTCTGGGCAAGGATGCGGCTCCGGGCGTCATAGGAGAGGTGTTCTTCCCCGGACAGATCCCGCACCGCTGCGAGCTGACCCCGAACGTTTGTGCCGGGGAAGCCGGGAAGTGAAGCGTCGTAGAAGTATTCGACATCGGGCGAACGACCGGCGGCATCCAGATAATCCTCGGTCCGGATGCGGTTGGCGCCGTCATAGGTGTATTGGATCACCTGCCGCTTGTTGTCAGTGGTCTGCCGGAGGTTCGACGCCGCGTCATAGACATAATGCAATTCGCCGCGGTCCGGATCGTCCATGAACGTGAGACGGGCGAGACCATCGTAACGCATCACCTTGACGTTGTTCTGCGAGTCCGTGATGCGGGTGAGCTGGTCGAGCAGGTCGTATTCGTAGGCGGTGGTCCAGGCTTCCGGTTCGCTGACGGGCATTCCAGATCCGGTGACTTTCACAATCTCCTGCACCTGGCGCAGCCGGCCCGCGCCGTCCTGGTTGCGCAGGCCATCCTCGGTATGGCGCATGGCGCTGCCGAAATGGAGGGAGTTGGTCCGGGTCTGTTCCTCATCCCGGACCAGGCGCGCGAGCGGTTCATAAGTCGTCTCGGCGAACACACGCTCGCCCCCCACCTCGGGTTGGCAGGCCCGTTCCACACGGCCCAGCGCGTCGTAGTGGCTCTCCACGAAGCCGGTGACAAATGCAGGATCCTTCCAGTCGAGGCCGCCGGTGTCGAAGTAGGGCAGATACTTTTTCCAGACACCCCGGCGGTCGTTGTAGACTACGGTGTCGGAGACAACCGTTTGTTCGGGCGTCTCGCCCTCGGCCCGCACCATGACCTTGCGGCCAAGACCATCGAAGAACAGCCGGCTGTCCAACGTTCCCCCGCCAGGCATCTCCCGCTTGGACGCAGTGATGAAATTGATCAGGCGCTCCGGGCCGGCCGGGATGCCCAGTTGATACCCATAGAATTCGGTGGGCGAATTGGTGGTGTCACCCGGCTTGGTGATCGAGGCGATGCGCCCAAAGGTGTCGTACCGGTAGAAGGACTGGATGGTGTTGAAGTCACTCGACGAAATCATCACGCCGAGACCGAGGTCGTACTCTGCGACGACGGTCAATGGAGGCGTGCTTCCGCCAACGTGAATGGTCTCGGTGACCGGGAACGTGTGCAGGCTGGAATCGTACGCGATCTCGCGGGCGTGCCCGTTGGCGAAACTGGAAGGCTCGGCCAATGGATCGTAGATCTCGAAGGCGTTCCCATAACCATCGTAACGGGTGCGGCTGACATTGATCCGCGCTCCGCTCAACGGATCCACCAGGCGCCGCTGCAACGTCAGGTTGCCACGGGTGACCGCCCCGACATTCCCGCCGCTGAAGGTGTGGTCGTCGTAGAACGATTCGGTGCGGGTGACGACCGTTCCATCCTCGTCGGTGATGGTCTCGGTCACCGGCAATCCCAGGATCCAGCGTGCAACCCCTTCCGGATGGGACGCGGTAAAGGTGGTGGTGGTGACTCGTTCATCATTCCACGCCGCGCGATTGGTCCCCTCCACCCGTCCATAGTCGGCGAGGCGGATCGTGTTCCCGTAGTCGTCCCACTCAAACTCCC
>CAZDYB010000413.1:0-4572 GCA_964509045.1 uncultured Akkermansia sp. | reverse complement strand
GTCATCCCGCCTCCCACTCCTGAACCACCCGGGCAGGGTTGCGATTCAGGTTCCCGCTCCCACGCATGACTGGAGCGGCGATGTTCGGTCGCCGGAAGTGTGCATGGGGGAGCCTGGGTGGGACGACAACGCCCGTTGGCAACCTCCGTCAGGTTCTCCGGAAGGGACATTCAAGGTGCCGCATCCGAACCGTCACACTTCCCTTCACGATGGCCCGCGGGATAACCTGACCCGCCAATGGCTCATGCATCGCACCCCAGCGCCCGCACCCTCCTTGTGCTTGGCAGGGTGTCGAATCTGCCCACCGTGTGGACCAACCTCCTCTGCGGTTGGTTGCTCGCCGGCGGCGGATCATTCCGCATCCTGCTGATGCTCGCAGTCTGCACCAGCGCCCTCTACGTCGGTGGCATGTACCTCAACGACGCCTTCGATGCCGCCTTCGATCGTCAGCATCGACGGGAACGCCCCATCCCCAGCGGCGCCATCTCCGAGGCCCTGGTCTGGCAGATCGGTTGCAGCCTCCTGGCTCTCGGCGCCCTGCCCCTCCTCTTCCTCGGGCTCGATACCGCCCTCCTCACCCTGCTGCTGGTGGGCTGCATCCTCCTCTACGACGCCATCCACAAGGCCGTGGCCTTCTCTCCCGTCATCATGGCCGGTTGCCGCTTCTTCCTCATCCTCGTCGCCGCCTCCGCCGGCATCGACGGGGTCACCGGCCTTTCCCTGTGGACCGCCATCGCCCTGTCAGGCTGGATCCTGGGACTCTCCTATGTCGCCCGCCGGGAAAGCCTGCCCGGTGCCCTGGCGTGGTGGCCCTTGATCGCCATGGCCCTGCCCATCCTCCTCGCCCTCCTCATCAACAACGGAGACCACCGCTTCCGCGGAATCTGGCTCAGCGCCCTGCTCGTCGCCTGGGCCGCCCTCTGCCTCCGCCACACCTTCACCCGGGTCCAACGCAACCTCGGCCGCACTGTCTCCGGCCTCCTCGCCGGCATCTGCCTGGTCGACCTCCTCGCCTCCCCCCCACATGCGACCGCCACCGCCGGATTCCTCCTCTGCTTCGGCGCCGCACTCCTCTTCCAACGCTTCATCCCCGCCACCTGACGTTGCCATGCAACCCCGCCCCCAGCATCGCAACGTCGCCCTCATCGGGTTCATGGGCACCGGCAAGACCACCGTCGGATCCATCCTCGCCCAACTCCTCCACTTCGATTTCATCGACACCGACAAGCTCATCGAACAACGCCAGGGCCGACGCATCGCCGACATCTTCGCCACCGATGGCGAACCCTTCTTCCGCAGACTCGAATCCGACCTGTGCGCCGAACTCGAAACCCTCTCCAACAAGGTCATCTCCACCGGCGGCGGCCTCCCCATCAATCCCGACAACCTCGCTTCCCTCCGCCGTCACGCCCTCGTCGTCTGCCTCTGGGCCACTCCCGAAACCATCTTCCAACGGGTCCGTCATCAACAACATCGTCCCCTCCTCCACGCTCCCGACCCGCTCCAGACCATCCGCGACCTCCTCGCCTCCCGCACCTCCGCCTACAAACAGGCCGACCTCATCCTCGGCGTCGATTTCCGGTCTCCCATCGAGACCGCGCGTCACATCTCCACCAGCTTCCGACTGGATGCACCCCCCTGCTGATCCAGGGGCGATCGCCCTCGCCGCCGCCGTCCGCGCCAAGGCCATCGATCTCGGCTTCAACACCTGCCGGTTCACCTCCGCTGCCGCCCCGGAATCCGCCGCCCGTTTCCGCCAGGCCCTCGCCGAGGGTCGCCACGCCGGCATGGATTGGCTCGCCCGCAACGCCGACAAACGCTGCGATCCGGATCGGGTCCTGCCCGGTGCCCGCTCCCTCGTCGTGCTCGCCATCGCCTACGATTCACGCTCTCCCTCGCCTCCCGATTGCTCCCCGCGCGGCGTGGTGGCCCGTTATGCGCGCCACTCCGACTACCATGACATCCTCGCCGGGCCGCTGTCCGAATTGGCCCGATTCCTTGATGAACAGGCGCAGCCCGAACACCGGTCCCTCGCCTATGTCGACACCGGTCCTTTCCTCGAACGCGACCTCGCCCAACGCGCCGGCATCGGGTTCGTCGGACGCCACACCAATCTCGTCTCCACTTCCCTCGGCAATTGGTTCCTCCTCGCTGAAATCCTCACCCAGGCTGTCCTGCCACCCGATCCTCCCGCACGGAACCGGTGCGGCCGCTGTACCGCCTGTCTCACCGCCTGTCCCACCAATGCCCTCCCGGCGCCGTTCACCCTGGATGCCCGCCGTTGCATCTCCTACCTCACCATCGAACTCAAGGGATCCATCCCCGAACCCCTGCGCCCCCTGATCGGCACCCGGATCTTCGGTTGTGACGACTGCCTCGCCGCCTGTCCCTGGAATCGGTTTGCTGCCGAAGCCCACCTCCTGGCTCCCCATCGGCGCACCGACCTGGATGCCCCCGCCCTGATCCCCCTGCTCCAACTCGATGCCGCCGGGTTCAAGCGGATGTTCACAGGCACGCCCATGCTCCGCACCAAACGCCGCGGATTCCTCCGGAACGTTGCCGTCGCGCTCGGCAATCTCCGGGATCCACTCGCCCTGCCCGCACTCCACCAGGCCGCCCAGGATCCCGAACCCCTCATCGCCGAACACGCCCGGTGGGCCATCCAACAATACGGTTCCTCCGCCTGACGCAACGCGCGACAGCGTGTCGCCGGTAGCGTGTGAAGGGGAGGGGAGGCCGTGGACACCCTGCAACTCGCGCCGCCACCCCTCTTCGCCTTCCCTGCCGGAAACGACGTCAAGATGCGCCTGTTCCACACGCTGAACCAAAACTCCCCGATTCACACCGGACCCCGGTTTCCCCATCCTCACGGCCATGATTTCGCTGCTGATCGGCACCAACCGGCCCGATTCCAATTCCGCCCGCGTCGCCCGCCACCTCGTCGACCTCTATTCCGCCCTCGGCGAACCCGTCCATGTCATCGACCTCGCCCAGTTCCCGCCCGACAGCTTCCAGGGCTCCAGTTACGCCTCCAAAAACCCCGCCGTGCAGGCCGCCGGCGATGCCGTGCTCCAGTCGCGCGGACTGATCGTGGTCACGCCCGAATACAACGGCAGCTTTCCCGGTGCCCTGAAGTACTTCATCGATCTCCTGCCCTTCCCCGCCGCCTTCGAACGGCGACCCGTCGTGTTCATCGGCGTTGCCGCCGGCGAATGGGGTGGCCTCCGCCCCGTCGAACAACTCCAGGCCATCTTTTCCTATCGCAACGCCCACATCTACCCTGAGCGCGTCTTCATCCCCGCCGTCTACAAGGCCCTCGGTGCCGATGGCCGCATCCACGACGAAAGGATCCTCGCTCGCCTCAACCGTCAGGCCGCCGGATTCCTCAAGTTCGTCCGTTCCCTTCCCCCCGCCCCGTCCATCAACCGGACCGCCGTCTGTTCCTGGTCGCTCCAACCCGCTTCACCCGGCGAACTCCTCTCGCGCCTCGCCGGCACCGGCGTCCGCGCCCTCCAACTCCACCTCGATCCCCTCCGCGAACAACCCGTCGTGTGGGCCGATACCGCCCGTCTCTGCGCCCAGCAGGGCATCCGACTCGTGTCCGGCATGATGACCACCGTCGGCGAGGACTACTCCACCCTCGACACCATCCGCGTCACCGGTGGCGTCGTTCCCGATGCCACCTGGGAACAGAACTGGAAGAACTTCGAGGCCAACGCCCGCATCGCCGTCCACCTCGGTCTCCGTCTCGTCACCCTCCACGCCGGATTCCTCCCCCATGACGAATCCGATCCCTCGTTCGCCAAGCTCCTCGACCGGATCGGACGCATCGCCGACCTCTTCGCAACGCATGGCCTGGAAATCTCGTTCGAGACCGGCCAGGAAGACGCCCCTTCCCTCCGCCAGTTCCTCACCCGCCTCAACCGCGGCAATGTCGGAGTCAACTTCGACCCCGCCAACATGCTGCTCTATGACAAGGGCGATCCCGTCGCCGCCCTCCGCACCCTGGCACCCTGGATCCGTCAGGTTCACCTGAAGGACGCCCGACGCACCCAAACCCCCGGCACCTGGGGTGAGGAAGTCGTCGTCGGGACCGGTGAAGTCGATTGGGCCGCCTTCTTCCAGACCCTCGAGGAAATCGATTTCCGCGGAAACCTCTGCTTCGAACGGGAGGCCGGCACCGAACGCGTCGCCGACATCGCCGCAGGCCGGATCTACATCGAGAAACTCCGCGCCTGAACACCTGCCCCGCCATGGCCGGCGAGATCACGAGACTCCAATCAACCTGGAAACGACAGTTGAGGTAACCGCAGATGGCAACGATGACCGCAGATGCCAGGATGTTGGACGGGGGCATCCAAGCGTCGCCCACGTCATCCGCGAGGTGCGATCCTCCCACTCCGCAATGCCCTCATCATCTGCGCCATCTGGGCCATCTGCGGTTTCAACCACCGTTTCCAGGATCAATCCCCGCCCCTGCCCTCCCTTCGTACTCGTACTCGCACTCGTCCCGACATGCGTCCCCAACGGGGACCCGGAATTCAGCCCAGGGCTGAGGGAGCTCGGCGACCG
>CAZDYB010000412.1:0-4575 GCA_964509045.1 uncultured Akkermansia sp. | reverse complement strand
GTTCGGATGGCTCGGGCTTGGCGCCCTGTCCGCCGCGGATGATGGACACCACGCTGCGGGCGGGGTCGAGGTAACGTTGGGCGACCGCGCGCACGTCTTCCAGGGTCACGGCTTGGTACCGTTCGTCGTCGCGATCTCCGTGATCGAAGCCGAGGCCGTAGAGTTCATCGAGGGCAGCGCCGAGTGCGACGGCGCCGAGGTCCTGTCGGGCGATTTTCTTCTGTCCGATGACCTTGGCCTTGGCCCGGGTGAGTTCGGCTTCGGTGAGGCCTTCGGTGCGGAGGAGTTCGGCCTGGGCACGCAGTTCCGTTTCGACCAGGTCGACCTGACCGGGAGCGGTGCCGCAATAGAAGGCGAAGTAGCCGGGATGCCGTCCGGGGAAATGGGTGGCGCCCACGTAATAGGCGAGGCCGAGTTCATCGCGGATGCGGAGGAACAGGCGTGAACCCATGTCGCTGCACGCTTCCTGGAGCAGTTCCAACGCGTAGCGGTCGGGGGCATCGAAGGTGGTGCCGGGGAAGCCGAGGGCGATGACCGCCTGCTCCTTGTCCCGGGTTTCCTCGAAACGCGGGGAGGTCGGGTTGACCGGGCTGGGCGGAACCTCGGCAAGGGGTGCGGGGCGCCATCCGGCAAACGCCTGTTCCACCTCGATGCGGACGGCATCGGCATGGATGTCGCCGAAGATGGCGAGGACGGCGTTGTTGGGGATGGCGAGGCGGCGATGGAAGGTGTCGAGATCTTCGGCGGACAGACGGCGGAGGGAGGTTTCGGAGCCGAGGCCGTCGAGGCCATAACCGTGTTCTCCGAAGAGGCCGCGTCGGAGGGCCTTGAACGCGCATTGCAGGAGGTGATCCCGCTGGCCCCGGATGCTGGCGAGTTGGACTTCGCGTTCGCGTTGGAGGGGTTCGGCAGGCCAGGCGGGGTTGAGGACGACATCTGCGAGGAGGTCGAGCCCGGTGGCGAAGTCGCCGGAGAGGACCTCGGCGGAGACACCGAAGCTGTGGTTGCCGCCATAGGGTTCGAGCGACCCGCCGATGCTTTCGATCTCGGTGGCGATCTGTTCGGCGGAACGATGGTGGGTGCCCTTCACGAGGACGCGGGAGAGGAGGGAGGTGATGCCGCTGATCTCGGGAGATTCCGCGAGGAGTCCCCCGGAGAGTGCGAGGCGGAATTCGACGAACGGGAGTCGATGATCCTCCTTGATGAGGAGACGCAGGCCGTTGGCCAGGGTGAACTTCCTGACGGGATGATCGGCGGCGCTTTCGATGGCGGTTTCGGATCTGGGCGCGGTTCCGGTGGGGAGAAGGGCGGTGACGGTGCGGTTGGAGTCCTGGAGATAGAGGTTGGCGACGCGTCGAAGGTCTTCCGGGGTGAGTCGGCGGACGGAGGCGAGGTAACGCTCGCTGAAATTGAGGTCGTGGGCGGCCAGCCAGTTGGCCCCGAGATCCTGGGCCTGTCCCTCCATGGTCTTGCGCGAGGCGAGGGTGCCGGCGGTGAACTGCTTCACCGCCTTGGTCAACTCCGCGCCGGAGACCAGTTCCAGCTTCATGCGGTCGATTTCCGCGATGATTTCGTCGCGTGCAGCGCTGAACCGGGGTCCGTCACAGACGCCGCTCGCGCCAAACAGACCCGCCTGGCCGGGCGTGTAGATCCAGGCCCCGACTGAATGCACCAGGCCCGCCCGTTCGCGCACCGCCTGATACAGGCGCGAACTGCGACCGGAACCCACCAGGGTCGACAGGACGTCCAGTGCGGGGATGTCCGGGTGGCGGACGTCGGGGATGTGCCAGGCGATGTGGAAGTGGCCGAGTTCGACCGGGGCTTCCTCGAGGGATTCGCGGGGAGCGGCCTGTCGGGGTTCGGCGACCGGGACGGTGGCAGGGACGGGCCGGGCGGGGGACTTGGCGAAGGCGGCGCGGATCTGGGTGATGACATCGGCTGGGCGGACATCACCGACCACGACGATGAAGCAGTTGTTGGGGGCGTACTTCTCGGCGTAATAGGCGGCGAGATCCTCGCGGGTGATGCGATTGAAGAGGTCGGTGATGCCGATGACCGGAAACCGGTAGGGGCTGCGGTGATAGGCGGTCTCGAAGAGGCGACGGGAGGAGCGGCGACCGGGATCGTCGTTGCCCATGTCCATCTCGCGCCGGATCACATCCAGTTCCTTCACCAGTTCATCGGCTGGCAGGGAGGCGTGTTGGACGATGTCGCAGAGGATGTCGATGGCGGTGGTGGCGCCGGTGTTGGGGACATTGATCCAATAGACGGTGCGGTCGAAGGAGGTGTAGGCGTTCATGTACCCGCCGGCGGCCTGGACTTCCTGATCGATGCGGCCTGAACCCCGCGTCTCGGTGCCCTTGAAGAGCATGTGTTCGAGGATGTGGGACAGGCCGGCGCCGACCCAACGGCCTTCATCGATGGAACCGGCCCGGCACCAGGCCTGGGCACTGACGACGGGGGCGGAACGGTCTTCGCGGAGGATGAGTTCGAGACCGTTTTCGAGACGATGGAAAGTGACCCCGGGCGGAAGTGCGGGCAGGGGTGCGGAGCCGTTGCTGATGACCGAAGTGCTCATGATGAATCGAACGGCGCGCACGGTACCTGTCACACGCCCGAAACCAAACGCGAACTGCGACGGGATTGGGGGTTTGGAGGTGGATGCCTGATGGATCTCGAGTGCGCTTCGACCCGGCGGGGTGTCGACAACCGGGTAGGCATCGGGGCCAGAGCCGAAACACGGCGGGTCGTGGAGATTCCCAAGAAACTGAACCGTGCAGATTCAAACCCGGGGCTTGAAATTGCACGGTGTGGACCCTTCAGGATCTGCGAACCCCTCCCTTTCTGTGTCCTCTGGCGCCCGGGATCAATGGTCCACCATACACTCACGGCCATGGTGCGCCGTGTCGGTTCTGGCGGGGTTCAAGGCGGTAGAGGACGACCGCTCTCCAGGGCGTTTTGCGTTTGCCGGGCGTGAGCGGGGGATCCCCCTCTACCGGAAAAGTTGCGGGGTGAAGTCCACGAGGTATCGGCGCCAGACCGGCCAGGAATGGTCGCCCTCGGTCTCGACATAGGTGTGTTTGATCCGGTTCTGATCCAGCAGGGCGTGGAATTCGCGATTGCGTTGGAACAGGAAATCCTTGTCCCCGCACGCGATCCAGAACAGGCGAAGATGACGGTTTACGGCCGTGGCGGCATCGAGGCCGGACTGGATGGAACGTGTGGGGGGCGGAGCCGAGCTGAAAGCACCAACCCAGTGGAACCGGTCATGATGATTCAGGGCGACGGTCAGGGCGTGGTGTCCGCCCATGGACAGGCCGGCGAAGGCGCGGCCGCGGGGGCGGGCATCGACGCGATAGGAGGCTTCCACCAGTGGGATGATGTCCTGGATGAGTTCGTTGCAGAGCGCGGCCGAGTTGGCGGGGCCATAGTCTTCGAAGCCGGATGCGCCGGGGGGCAGGGCATGGGCATCGGGCATGACGACGATCATGGGCTTCACCTTTCCGGAGGCGATGAGTGAATCGAGGATCCAATGGGCCTTGCCATGGACGGTCCAGCTTCCCTCGTTGTCGCTGTAGCCGTGGGCGAGGTAGAGGACGGGGAGGCGGGTGGTGCGGCTGATGCCGGGCGGGGTATAGACCACGAGACGTCGCCAGGAATCCAGTGCCTTTGACTTATAGGTGTGCTCGTGAAGGACGCCGTGGGGGATGTCCTGGAGATCCCAGTGTGCCTGGGGATCCGACGGGATGTGGAGGATGCTGGTGTTGGGCCAGCGTTGTGGTTTGACCATTGGATTCGACGGATCAATCCCGGCAAGGCCATCGGTGACGAACCGGTACTCGTGAACGCCGGGTTTGACGGAGGGAAGGGTGATCGACCAGAGACCCTGGGCGTCCTTGGTGAGGGTGGCATCGGGACCGAACTGGCCGGAAACCTTGACCTCGGTTGCCCTGGGAGCGCGCAGGCGGAAGGTGACTGAGTGGTCGGGGCCGATTTCCGGTGAGATGATCGGGCCTGACCGGGCGGGACGTGGTGCTGGCGCCGGTGGAGCACTGGCGGGTTGGGGGTCCCGGGCCAGAGAGGTCGTCGCCGCGCACAGCGCGACAGCAAGGAGCAGGGCGGGGAATTTCATGGGGTAAGGCGCGACGTTTGGGGGTGGGACAGGGATTGGCAATCGGGAAGGTGACGGGGAGGGATACTGATGCCAATTCCGATACCGACCCGACACCGATGGGATTCGGAAGCTGATCTCGGGGTCAGTGCGTGATGCGGGGAAATTGGGCGCTGAGTTTCACGCTGGTGTGGGCGGGGGATCGGTATCGGGGTCGGTCGGGATTTGCCGGGGGACAGGCTGTGTCCGGACTTGGGATGGATCCGGGGATTTGCCCTGGGGACAGGCTCCCTGAACGGCACGAAGTCAGGAGGGGGGGCTGAAATCGGAGGGGGCGCATGGCTGGGGATTGAGGGACAGGCTCGCTTCCCAGGGATTCATCGGGGGACAGGCTCCCGGAACGTACCGGTCGAGGTTGGGTTTGAGGGACAGGCTCCCTTGCCGGGGGGAACGATGCCGATGCT
>CAZDYB010000411.1:0-4577 GCA_964509045.1 uncultured Akkermansia sp. | reverse complement strand
CGTTCCATCTTCTGCTCGATCATCGACGTCGCCAGCCGACATTCCGCGTCGAATCGCTCCTGATCCCGCTGCTTCGCCCACACTTCCACCCGCCATGCCAGCATACCGGTGACCAGAACTCCCATCCCCAGGAACAACCCGGCGCCCCAGTACCGCATCAACCTGTTCCCACCCGCACCGAACCAAAGGCTCGGCCTGGCTGAGGGATTGATCCACCGCTCCGACATGCGACCCGAATCTAGATCAGGCCCCCATCCGAAAGGCATCTGAAACCTTCGTCGCCCGTGCTTTTAGGGACATCTGTCCCTATCCAATCCCACCTGATCCCTGACAGGCTTCTCCTTTCTGTTCCCGCCTGACCCGCCACCCAGGACAGCATTGCATCACCGGAAGTGTGGTTGGAGCTGGAGACGCCTCGCTTCGAGGGCGACAACCCGAGTACGAGTACGATCCCGAGTACGATCCCGAGAAATCATCGGTGGATCTCCCGCCCCCAATCCTCCGCGTCTCTGCGTCTCCGCAAGAAAAAGCCCCTGGAACACGCTCCCCGAACCCCTCGTCCCACAACTCCCACAACTCCCATTCCCCTCCCCGCCCATCCCCCGATCCTACGCCAGGATCTGCCGGATCACGTGACCATGCACATCGGTCAACCGACGGCTGATCCCGTTGTGTTGAAACGTCAACGCCTCGTGATCCAGTCCCAACAGATGCAGGATCGTCGCGTTGAGATCGTGGATCGACAGCACATCCTGCACCGCGCGCCGCCCCAGTTCATCGGTCATCCCATGACTCACCCCACGTCGCACCCCGGCACCCGTCAGGAAACACGTGAAGCCATCCGGATTGTGATCCCTTCCCTCCACCCCCTTCTGGAACATCGGCATCCGACCGAACTCCGTACACCAGACCACCAGGGTCTCGTCCAACAGACCGCGCTGGCCCAGATCCCGGATCAATGCCGCCGCCGGTTGATCCATGATGGCCGCATGGCGGTCATACTGTTCCTTCAGCTTGTTGTGGCCGTCCCAGTTGAGTTCCCCGCCGCTGGCATAGGCTCCGTTGAACAACTGCACGAACCGCACCCCTTTCTCGATCAGGCGACGTGCCAGGATGCAGTTCCTCGCAAACGCCGCCTTCAACGGATTCGCACTGTCGTCCGCTCCATAGGCCCTCAGGATGTGCGCCGGTTCAGTCGTCAGATCGCTGATCCCCGGCACCGCCAACTGCATGCGCGCCGCCAACTCATGGCTCGCAATCCGCGCCGCCAACGCCCCGTCTCCCTCGTTCTGGTCCAGATGCCGGCGATTCATCTCCCTCAACAGATCGCGCGCCGCCCGATCCGCCCCCGGTCCCACCCCTTCCGGCAACGTCAGGTTGCGGATCGGATCCTTCGCGCTGAACGACGTCCCCTGAAACTCCGCCGGAAGGAATCCCGGTCCCCAGTTGTTCACGCTCGCCTGCGGTACACCCCGCGGATCCGGAATCGCCACGAACGCCGGCAGATCCTGGTTCTCACTGCCCAACGCATACGTCACCCACGCCCCGATGCTCGGGAATCCGTCCGGAACAAAACCCGTCGACAGGAAGTTTTCCGCCGGGCCATGGGTGTTGGTCTTGCTCGTCAACGAATGCACAAACGCCACGTCGTCCACCAACCCGCCCAGGTGCGGAACCAGGTCCGACACCATCTTCCCGCTCCGTCCCCTCGGCCGGAATTCATACTGCGGCCGCGCCAGGTTTCCCGACGGTCCCTGGAACGTCACCGGCGGCCCACCCGCCAACGGCGTGCCGTCGTGCCGGATCAACTCCGGCTTGTAGTCAAACGTCTCCAACTGGCTCACCGCCCCCGCACAGAAGATCACCAGGACGTTCCGCGCCCGGGCCGGATGATGCGGCTGCCGCGGCGCATAGGGCCGCGCCGGATCAATCACCGGCCCTCCATGCGTCAGATCCCCCGCCGCTCCCAACAATTGCGTCAATGCCACCGCACCCAACCCGGTCGCCGTGCGTGCAAGGAAGTCGCGCCGATCCAACAGGTGCCGGCCGGTCACCGAAAGATGTTCAGCCCCGGGTCTCATGGCAGGTGCAGGAATTCATTGCTGTTCAACAAAGCCCGGCACAACGGCACCAATCCATGCTCCCGGACCACCGACTCCGCCGTTGCCATCTCTTCCCCTCGCGGATCCCGCAACAACGCCAGCCGATACGCCATCCGGATGTGCCCCGACACGTCCGCCTTCGTGCCCGCCTCCGCCACCGCCCGCGCTGCCAACGCTCCGGATTCCTCCAGCGTGAACCGGCTGTTGAACAGGTTCAGCGCCTGGATCGGGGTCGTCGACGGACGCCTTCTCGGGGTCGTCTGCCCCGCGTCAGGACAGTCGAATGCGCCAAACACCGACTCCGGTTCCATCCGGACCTTGTGCGCATAAATCATCCGCCGCCGTCCTTCCGCTCCGAAACTCTCAATCGGCGGAAACCCGTTCAACCCGCCCCTCGACCGGAACAGGTCAAACCCACGTCCGCCCATCTCCAGGTTCAACCGTCCGCTCACCGCCAACATGGAATCCCGGATCATCTCGGCTTCCATCCGGCGCGACGGAAACCGCCACAACAACCGGACATCCGCATCCCGCGCCTGTCCTTCGCCGTGGATGCGCGACGACTGCCCATAGGCGGTGGAACGAAGGATCAACCGATGCAGGTGCTTCATCGACCAACCGGCCCGGACGAATTCCGAGGCCAGCCAGTCCAGCAGTTCCGGATGGGACGGCCGGGTGCCGCCCCGGCCGAAGTCACTCGCCGTCTCCACCAGTCCGATCCCGAAATGCCCCTGCCAGATCCGGTTCACCATCACCCGCGCGGTCAATGGATTCGACGGTGCGGTCAACCAATCGGCCAATGCCCGTCGCCGATCCGCATCGCCCGTCGCGGCTTCCAACCTCACGTCACCCAGAACCGACAACACCGCCGGCACCACCTCTTCCTTCGGTTGTTCGGGATCACCCCGATGCAGCACCCGGGTGATCTCCGGCGCTCCGAAGACTCCCCCATAAACCAACTGACTCGCCCGCAACGCGGCAATCCGTGTCTCCAGACTCTTCCGTTCCGCCGACCATCGCGCCTTGTCCGCCTCCGCCTCCGACGTCTCCCCGGCAAGCTTTCCCTCATCCCCACCCGATTTCCCCATCGGCCAACGATCCCTGGAATCCGCCACCCGCCGCCATTCTCCCGCCTCGTCCATCACCTCGATCCAATACTCGGTCGGCATGCGATCCGCATACTGACCTTCCCGATCCCGTCCCCAGACCACGAGATCGATGGTCTCCGGTCCTGCAAACTCCAGTTCCACCCAGCCCTGCCCCATCTCATTCGAGATCCAACTCCGCCCGTTCCCATACCGCCCGTCGTTCAGGTGTTCGAGCCGATGGATATCCGAGTCCGGCAGCGTGCTGGATGCCCGGGCCCGGGTGCCCGCACCTGCCAACGCCACGTTCCTTGCCGGACGTCCGTGGGTGAACACCTCCAACTCATCCAGACACGGTTGCAACGAAGTGCAGGCCCCGATGCTGAACCTCAACCGACGCGTGGTCACCGGCGCGAACCGGTCCGTCGTCCGTCGCGCCTGCACCGCCGGTCGTCGCACCCCTCCCTCATCCACCGAATCCCCGCCCACCCGCGCCAATGGCTCCAACCGGGTCAATTCATACTCCACTTCCATCAACCGTTCCCCCAATCGATCCGCCTCACGCCCCCGCTCCGCGGCGTCCGTCGACCGGATCGGTCGGTCCCCATAATCCACCCCCGCAAAAAATGCCTGCATCGCGTAGTAATCCCGATGCGGGATCGGATCGAACTTGTGACTATGACAACGGGCGCAGCCCACGCTCAACCCAAGGAAGGTCTGCCCCACCCCGCCCACGATCTCACTCAATGCATCCTGCCGGGCCAACCGCTTGGAGACGTCATCCGCCCCGATCTGTCCCGGCAACAACACCGCCGCAGCCACCAGGAATCCGGTCGCCGCATCCTCGCCCAGGACATCACCCGCCAACTGCTCCCGAACAAACCGGTCATACGGCACATCCGCATTCAACGCCCGGATCACGTAGTCCCGATAAGGCCACGCATTCGGTCGCTCCGTGTTGACCTCAAACCCGTGCGTGTCCGCATACCGCACCAGGTCCAGCCACGGTTGCGCCCAGCGTTCCCCATGGCGCGGACTCGCCAGCAACCGTTCAATCGCCCGGTCCCGCACCGTCACCCATCGCTCGGTGCTCACCACCGGAAACCGATCCCATCCGAATCCCTCCCCGGCCGTCGCCGTTCCCCCCGTCAACTCCGTCACCCACGCCGTCATCTCTTCCGGTGTCGGTGGCAAACCGATGAGATCCAGCGTGGCCCGACGCAACCAGGCCCGTGGATCCGCCGGCGGATTGAAGTCCAGGCCCTGTTCCAGAAGCCGTGCCCGTAGAAGGGCGTCGATCGGACCCAGCGATCCAACCGCCCCGGACACCCCGGGCGGTTGCGGTCGGAGCACCGGTTGGAACGCCCACCAATTCCGGGCCGCCTCAACC
>CAZDYB010000410.1:0-4598 GCA_964509045.1 uncultured Akkermansia sp. | reverse complement strand
GAGATAGTCGCGGTAACGCCAGGCCATCGGCAGTTCCGGGTCGCCCTGGCTGCCGTGCGATTCGCTGTAGCGAACGAGGTCCATCCAGTGCCGTGCCCAACATTCCCCGAACCGGGGTGAGGCAAGCAGCCGATCCACCCGCTTCTCATAGGCGTCTGGCGAAGCGTCGCGTCGGAAGTCCTCGATCTCGTCCGCCGTGGGTGGCAGTCCCGTCAGCGCAAACGTGACGCGACGCAACAACGACTCGCGGCTTGCCGCAGGGGAGGGTTGCAGCCCGCGAGCCTCCATCTTCGCAAGCAGAAAGCGATCGACGGGATGCTCCGACCACGCGGCGTTCCTGACCTCGGGCACGGCGGGCTTCTGGACCGGCTTAAAACTCCACCAGTCCTTGCGGGCTTCACGGGTTGCGGGCCAGTCCGCGCCCTCCTTCGGCGTGGTCGTCGACGCATTCGGCGGTTGGTCACGCGGGTCGATGGCCCCCTGATTCACCCACGTCACAAAGTCCGCGATGACGGCCTCGGGGAGTTGGGGCCGGTCCTTCGGCATGCTGGAATCCGGCGTCTCGTGACGGATGCTTCGGATCAGCAGGCTGCGCTTCCCATCACCGGGCACGATCGCCGGGCCGGAATCGCCTCCCTGGAGAAGTCCGTCCCGAGAATCCACGCGCAGTCCACCCTTCTGCTTCTTCGCCCCATGACATTCGTAGCATTCGTTGACGAGCGTCGGCCGGATACGTCCTTCGAAGAATTCAACCTGGGCGGGCGTTGCCGTGAGCGCGGTTTGGATGGACAGGATCAGCAGACCCAGGGCAGTCCAGCCAGCCTTGGCTGGACGGCGGGAGGAACAGATCCACAGCGGCTTCATCTACTCTTGATCCCTCGATGTCAGGCAGTAGATCCGCGTTGAGGTGCGGATCAGCAGCTTGCCATCCGCGATGGCGGGTGTGGCCAGGCAGAGCCCTTCGAGCGTGTTGACATGCCCGATGTTGAACTGTCCGCCCTCGGTGAGCACATAGGTTTCGCCCGATTCGTTGAGGCAGAATATTTTTCCGTTGTAGGCCCACGGGGACGCCGTGAACGACGCCCCGACCGGAAACCGTACACGATCGTAGAGCATGCGCCCGGTGCGCGCGTCATGGGCGGACATCATGCCTCGATCCAGCAGCGTGTAATGGATGTCGCCGTGAACCAGCGGGGAAGTGTTGTAGGGGCCGTCCTTCGGGAGATACCAGGCAATGAACTCGTTGGAGGTCTCGCCTTGCTTCAACGAGATGTCGCCCCTGCCTCCCGGGCGGATGGCGTAGACGGGCCGATGGGGGTCGGCGAAATAGCCGGACGTGACATAGAGCAAGCCGTGCGCGGCAAAAGGGGACGGAATGATGAGGTTCGACATGCGTCCGTCCAGTTCCCAGAGAACCTTGCCTTGAAGGTCGTAGGATCGGATGCGGTTCTTGCCCGAGACGATCAACTCGGTCCGCTGCGGATTCTGCCAGACGAACGGTGTCGCCCAGGTGCTCTTCTCTTCCCGGGACGTGCGCCAGTTCTCCTTGCCGGTGCCGGCCTCGTAGGCGGCGATGTAGCTCTCTTCCTGGTTGTCGTAGACGACGATCACCTGACCGTCATGAACGATCGGCGAACCGGCGGCACCGTAGTCGTACATCGTCTTCCTTGCCGCGATGGGATGGGACCAGAGCAACTTGCCATCGAGATCGTAGGCGAAGAGCCCCACGTCACCGAACAGGACGAACACTCGCTGGCCGTCGGTGGCCGGTGTCTCGGACGCGTAGGTGCTCTTCGGATGCCGGCCGACCGGCGGACTGCCCTGCTGCGCTTCCTGCTTCCAGAGCACCTTGCCGGATGGGAGATCGAGACAGTAGGTCAGCCAATGATGGGTGCCCTTGGGAATCTCCTGCCGTCCCTGTCCCAGGTAGAGACCGGCCTTGGGCTGTTCATTGTCGCCGTCCTGATCGCTGTAGACGCCCGTCAGAAACACCCGGTTGCCCGTGACGATCGGCGAGGACCAACCGAGTCCCTTGATCTCGGTCTTCCACAGCACGTTCTCGGTCTGGCTCCAGCGCACCGGCAACCGCGGATCATCAGGCACCGAACCGTTCGCCATCGGGCCGCGAAACCTTGGCCACTCGGATGCGGACTGGAGGGACAGCGCGGTCAGGAGCAGTCCAACCAGAGGCAAGAGCTGTTTCATGGAGGGAGTCAGGATGAAGCGGATGCCACAGAATTGAAGGCCGAAGTCGGGTGGAGCCGGCGGCGGCGCATTCCACGGCAAATCGGTGTCCAACCGCCAGTCGGCCGCGTCGAGACTGACCGCAGCAAGTCCGCCTCCTCGCGGCGTGTGGCGCCGTCCCGCGCGACAAGGAAGTTGGAGTGGAGGTGCTGGAGATTCCGGTCCAGTAGCGGATCGTCTTCGGGCTACCGCCGAATCCCAGGCAGGTCCGCAGCGGTCGCCGGCCGGATGGCAGGCGGCCGCAAGACCGCCTTCAACTGCGCTATCTGACCCGGCCCGACGCGGCAGCAACCGCCGACGTGCCGCACCCCGGCACGGATCCAGTCGGGCGCGAGCGTCGCCAACCCCTGCCCCGGCGCGCCGTGCCAGGATCCGTCACCGGCTGCCCAGCACTCGCCGGAGTTCGGATAGGCGACGATGGGCTTGGTCGTTCCGGCGGCGAGCGCACGGACCGCATCGCCGACGATCTCGGGCTTCAAGCAGTTCACGCCGATGGCGAAGACGTTCGGCACGGGATCAAGGAGACGTGCGCATTCGACCAGCGGCTCACCGTGCGAAGTGTGGACGCCATCCGGTGAGGTGAAGCTGAGCCAGGCCTGGGAGCCCGGATGCCTCTGGAGCAATTCGACGTACGCACGCGCCTCCTCCAGTACCGGGACGGTCTCGCAGGCAAGGAAGTCGGCGCCTGCCGACGCCAGCACCTCGAAGCGTCGTTCATGAAAGGCGACCAACTGGGCCGCCGTCAGGCCGTAGTCACCACGGTATTCGGATCCGTCATGCAGGATCGCACCATACGGGCCGACCGAGGCCGCAACGAACAGCTCGCGGCGGTCTTCCGGATGACTTTGCCGGTATCGCGAACGCGCGGATCGAGCAAGCCCGACGGACAGGCGCAGCAGTCGCGTCGTTTCGTCGGAATCCAGCCCGATGCCGGCAAAGCCTTCATAGCTTGCCTGGTAACTGGCAGTAGTCGCGCAATCGGCGCCGGCGGCGTAGAAGTCGTAGTGCAGTTGCTCGATGACCTCCGGCGCAGCGCGCAGCAGGCGGGCCGACCACAGCGGGCCGGAGATGTCACAACCGCGGGCTTCCAGCTCGGTCGACAGTCCCCCGTCCAGGATCATCACCGGATCTTCGGGTCGCGTCATGGGGCGTGATGGAAGTCAGGAGCATGCACCCATCTTCAGCACACCTTCAAAGTTGCGCTGTCTCGCGGTGACCAGGACCCAATGGGGGCAGTCCCGCATGGCGCTTACTCGCATGGCGCCTGCTTAACTCCAGAAAGCCTTTTTGTCAGAGCTTTTGCGCCGTTGGATGTCGGGCAGGGTCCCGAAGATCCTCAATCGTGTCAGTTGCTGCATCCGATCCACGATCGCTTCCATCTCCCGCCACCCTGCAATCGCTTACCTCATCGCTTCGTCCTTCTCCTTCGACATCGCCACCGACACCGTCTTACCCCTCTCCTTCCTGGTACATCGGTAGCACAGCCCTCCGGCACGCGGCCTACGGTCCTGCACATAGCCCGAACTGACGGATCCAACCCCGCTGAGGCGCTCCTTCAATTCCCCGAACTCCCGGTCAACCGCTTCCAGATCTGCCTTCGCTTTGTTGACTGTAACCAAACGGTTCACGACACCCCGCTGGCCCGGAAACTCTGGCGCCACCTGTGCAAGGGCGATGTCCTGCTTGGAGATCGGGCATTCGGCGACTTCGTCGCGCTGGCCTTGCTTCCACTGCTGGGGGTGGACGTGGTGGCGCGGTTGAATCAGGGGCGAACTCCGGACTTCAGGAAACCGCACAAACGCAACCGGCCCGACGATGCGATCTTCGTTTGGCGCAGACCGGCCAAGCGTCCGGTATCGATCACCGAGGCCGGGTGACGTCAGGTGCCCGAAGGCTGGCCAAGGACCTGGTGCCGCTGCGAGCGGGACAGAAGGAACCGAAGGCGATCAAACGACGACCCAAACCCTAACCACTGCTGACCAAGCCCCGCCGCCAGTACCACGAGACAGCCCATTGAAATCGATGGAGAGCGACGAATTCCCGGAATCCAGCCTCATCGAACGCCGCTCAAGTAGAGCCTGTCCCAAACCACCCTGCTTTTTGATGTTCCCACCTCGACCCAGGCACGTCCGAATCTTCGAGACAACGATGTGATCTTTACGCCGGAGGCGTTTCAGCCGGTAGCCCGGGCGTGAGCGAAGCGACACCCCGGGTCATGTGTCCAAACGGGTCCCTGCCCCGGTGGGGTTGAGAACCCTCTGCAACCCCTCCGGGGTAGATATACATTTTTCATCCTTTCCCGGGGTGCGCTTCGCGACCCCGGGCTACCGGCTCCCAACCCTTCGGGTTGAAGA
>CAZDYB010000409.1:0-4608 GCA_964509045.1 uncultured Akkermansia sp. | reverse complement strand
CAGGAACCGCAACAGCCCGTCTTTGCCCCCTTGGACCCTTTGTTGTGGATCCTCCTCACTTCGCAGGACCCTGCGGGAATCGGGAGCGGGTTGGCGACTCGACACCGTCTTGCTTCGCGTGTCTCAATGCGGTGTCGTCGTGGCATCGTTCCGGTGCGGAGACGGCTGAGGATTTCCAATGAACGCAGTGATTGCACAGCATCCGTGGGCGAGTGTTGTCTGCGCCATGCTGGCGGGGATGATGGTCAAGTGGCTGCTCGACCTTTTCTTCCTCCGGTCCGAGCTGTTCGGACTGCGGCGGCGCCTGTCGGATCGGGAACGGGACCTGACGGATCTGAGGCATGAACACGGGCGTTCATTGCAGGAGTTGAGGAACCGGTTGACGGAGTTGGACGCGACGGCGAAGGCCAAGGTTGCGGCGTTGGCGGCCCTGGGAGAGCGCGATGCCGAGTTGGCTGCCGCGCGTCAGTCCGGGCAGTTGCTCCGGGCGGAATCCGAGACGGCGGTGGGTCGGGCTTCCGTGCTGACGACGGAAGTGGATCGGTTGCAACGGGCGTTGTCGGAGTCGGAGGCGCGGGTGGCGGATCGTGACGGATCCCTGGGCCGGCTGAGTGGGACGGAGCAGGAATTGCGGCGCGACCTGGCGGTGCTTCGCAGCGTCCGTGAGACCTTGGAGGCTGCGGTGTTGTCGCGGGATGCCCGGGTGCGGGAATTGACGGAGGAACTGGACGGAGTGCGGAGGTCGATGGAGGGGACGGCGGCGCGGGTGGTGGAGCTTTCTGAATCCAGTGGCGGGTACCAGAAGCAATTGACGACCGTGTCGGCGCGGTTGGCGGCGGAGTCGGCGGCCCGTGCCCAGGCGGAGATCGAGGTGGGTCGATTGCGGAGCCAGGTGGAGACGGCGGAACGGGCTCGGGCTTCCGCGGATTCCCTGTTGAAGCGGCGGGAGATGGAGTTGGGCGAGGTGGAACAGCGGGCAGGCGAGATGCAGCGGGCGTTGGATGAGGCCTCGCGCGATTCGTCGCGGGTGGTTGCAGAGAACAACCGGTTGGCCGGGGACCTGGCCCGAGCCGAGGCGCGGTTGGCATCGAGAAAGGTGGAGGAATCGTCGGCCCGTGAATCGGGAGTCCTGTTGAAGGCGAGCGAGGCGGCGGCGGCGGAACTCAGGCTTCAATTGGCGGCGGCTGCATCCCAGCGAAAGGCGCTGGAAGCGGAACTCGAAGCGGTGTCGGCATCCCATGCCCGATTGGAGGCACGGTTGGCCGCAGAACCCTCCCCGGTTTCCACGGACGCCGCGGGGTTGCTGGTGGAGTTGGAGGAGGTTTCGAGGGAACGCAACGCCCTGGCTGCCGAACTGGCCGGGTTGCGCGGGGCGCATTCCCCGGATCAGAAGGAAGCGTCATGATCGCGGACCACCGGCCACGGTTCTGGATCGATTGGTATGATCGGTGGAACCTGATCCTGCCGATCCTGCTGTTGGTTTCGGCGGGTTGGTTGGTGACGCGTCCGCGGCCTGCGCAGCCCTGGACTCCGCCGGTTCCGGCGCGGCCGGCGTTGCCGCCTCTGGTCAACACCACCCTGGAGTCTCCGGCGAGCGGTGCCCGTTTCGTTCCGGATCGGCTGGGTGACGTCGAGGGGCGGGCCCAACCCGGTGCCATGGCGGTCTTGTTTTATTCGATGGCGCCGTCGGTGGAACGACGGGAGTTGTCGCGGATGCCGGTGGGGGCGGACGGGCGGTATCGGTTCCGCCTGTCGCGTTTTCCGCCGGGCGTCTACGTGATCCAGGTCATTGCGTACACTGCGGATGGTCGCACGGCGCCTTCGCCGCCGGTGGATGTCTGGGTGGTGCAACCGCCCGCAAAGCCGGTGGCCAAGCCCCCGGGACCGACCCGGCGCAAGCCTTGAAACGGATCGGTCAGGCGTCGGGTCGTCGCAGACAGATCCAGCCCCGGGATTTCATCCTGGCCAGTACCCGATCCGGATCACGGGTCGCCAGACGGTTTGGGGAATCCCACGGACGCAACGGCGGTCGGGTGGAGGGATCGGATCCGATCCATGGACCGCGGAGCAGGACGCCAATGTGGAACAGGTGATAGCCGTGGTTGGCGAGGCAACGTGCGGTGGGGGAATCCCCGTCGGCATGATCCTCGAAGAGGATGTCTCGGATGCGACCTTGGGCGAGGGTTTGGTGAGCGCCTTCGAGGACGGAGATCTCGGCGCCTTCGACATCGAGTTTGAGGAACTGGATGGATTGGCCGGGGTTGAGGAGATCGTCGAGGCGGGCGGTCTGGATGGAGAGTTTGCGGGTCATGCCCTCGTGTTCGAGGAGGCTGCCGAGGCCGCAATTGACGGAGCTGTCTGGGGCGTCGAACAGGATGGCGGAACCGGACTGGTTGGAGAGGGCGAGATTCCGGACGTGGATGGGAGCGAGGTTGGGGACGGGTTTCCAAGCCTGGACATTGGCGATGAGCTGGGGATGGACATCGGGATGGGGTTCGAAGGCGTGGACCTGACCGGTGCTGCCGGCGCGGACGGCCAGGAGGCTGGTCATGTGTCCGATGTTGGCGCCGACATCCCAGGTGTGGTCGCCGGGATCGACGAGGCGGGCGATGGTCTCGCAGACGGGCAGTTCGAAGAGGCCGAAGGCGAAGACCTGTTTACCGATGTTTTCGCGGGCCCGGGCGCGGAGGGGAAGTCCCCAGGGAAGGGTGAGAAGGAGTTCGGGATTGTCCTGGGGACGTCGGTGCAGGAGACGACGGAGGATCTGGGATGGACGAAACCAGAACTCCGGCTTCCTGAGGAACTCGGGGACCGGCATGGGAAGGAGGAGGATGGATCAACGACGCCGGGCGGGACCGTAGAAGTAGCCCTTGCCGAGTCGGACGCCCTTGGTCTTGCGGTCGGCGAGGTTGCCGAGTCGGAGTTCGTCGAAGAGGGCGGTGTATTGGTATTCGAACCCATCGAGTTTGATGCGATCCACCTTGCGGCTGATGTAACGCTCGATGGCGGCGACGAACGGGGCATCACCGGCGGTCATGAGGGTGAAGGCATCGCCCTTGGCCTGGGCACGACCGGTCCGGCCGATCCGGTGGACATAATCTTCGGGGTGTTCGGGGACGTCGTAATTGATGACGTGTGAGACGTCGGCGATGTCGAGGCCGCGGGCGGCGACGTCGGTGGCGACGAGAGCTTCGTAGTAACGGTCCTTGAAGCCTTCCAGGGCCTGTTGCCGTTCCTTCTGGCTGCGATCCGAGTGGATGACGGCGGCCTTGTGCCGGGCGCGTTTGAGGAGGTTCACGACTTCATCGGCGCCGCGCTTGGTGCGGCAGAAGATGATGACGGATTCCCAGTGGACCTTTTCGAGGAGGGAAAGGAGGAGGGCCTGCTTTTGGGCGAGGGCCACGGGATACATGACGTGGCGGACGGTGTCGGCGGGTTGTTGACGGGCGCCGATCTCGATGCGGACGGGGTTGTGGAGGGCCCAGGAGCAGAGGGTTTCGATGGCGGGGGGGATGGTGGCGGAGAAGAGGAGGGTCTGCCGTTGTTTGGGACACTGGAGGAGGATGCGGCGGACATCTGGAAGGAAGCCCATGTCGAGCATGCGATCGGCTTCATCGAGGACGACGTAGCTGGCGAGGTTGAGGCGGAGGGTTCCCTGGCCGAGGTGATCGAGGAGTCGACCCGGGGTGGCGACCACGACATCGACTCCATTGGCGAGGGCCTCGCGTTGGGGGCCGTAACCGACGCCGCCGTAGATGAGGCCGGTGCGGAGCCGGGTGAACTGACCGAACTTGAGGAAGTTGTCGTAGGTCTGCTGGGCGAGTTCGCGGGTTGGTTCGAGAACGAGGCAGCGGGGACCGGGTCCGTGGGGCCCGAGACGGCTCAGGATGGGGAGGGAGAATGCGGCGGTCTTGCCGGTGCCTGTCTGGGCGGATCCGACGATGTCCTTGCCCTCGAGGAGGAGGGGAATGGCCTGCTCCTGGATCGGGGTGGGCTCGACATAGCCCAGTGCGTCCACTGCATCGAGGATCGCCGCCCGAAGGCCCAGTTCTGAAAACCGCATGGCGAAAACTACCACGGTCTCCCGGCTGGAACCAAGGGGTTCCGTGGAACGGGTGGGGGAACCGGGCGCATTCCAACACTGCCGCCGGGAGAAAGGGCCAAGAGGGAGACAGCGACAGACGGGGGTCGTCCGAGGCCTGTTCCCTCAACCACACGTCAGCGGCGACAGGCTGTCGCCGCTCCATTCCCTCCACGGAGCGGCGAGGGCTCCTCGCCGTCTTCCTCCTCACGGCGACCCGACGTCCCTGCTCCGGGCAGGGGGTTGATTGGATCAGCGACCGGGTACGCTCATGGTGAGCAGGAACATGATGTTGTTCGGGGTCTTCTTGAGTTTGCCGAGCAACAGTTCCATGGCCTCGACCGGCGGCACGCTGGTGAGGGCGCGGCGGAGGACGGCGATGCGGGGGTATTCGTCCGGATGATAGAGGAGTTCCTCCTTGCGGGTGCCGGAGCGCTCGATGTTGACCGAGGGGAAGATCCGGCGGTCGACCAGGGCGCGGTCGAGGTGGATCTCCATGTTCCCGGTGCCCTTGAACTCCTCGAAGA